>NZ_QAIW01000436.1:14626-20179 GCF_003061285.1 Stenotrophomonas sp. HMWF003
CTCGCTGCTGTCGGCAAACGCATAGGCGCCCGCCGGGTCGTAGGCCTCGCGCGCGGACTGGCTGCCGCCGCCATTGACCGGCACCTGCGCGCCCAGCCCACTGCTGCGCTTGTAGTCACCGCTGAAGACCGTGAGCCGATTGCTGCCCAGCCGGCGCGACTGGCCCAGTGCCTGCACCGTGTCCTCGCTTTCCGTGGCGGCACTGCGATGGAAACGAACACCGCTGCCCGACGACGTTACGTCTTCCGGCTGCGTCGCGCTGTCGGAGAAGATCACCATGCAATGGCCTGCCGGCGCCTCGGCGTCGTTCTGCACGCGCCAGCCCAAGCCTTCTTCCGCCAGCAAACGCTGGACGAACGCCGCATCGCTTTCGCGGTACTGCACGCAGTAGCTGCGCTTACGCTCGGCGCCGAGGAAACCGGCCACTTCATCGCTCCACTGCCAGCGGGCGATGTCCTTGTAGCCGTCGAACACCGACGACAGGATGTCCTGCACGCTGCGCTCCTGGAACACGCGGCTGTGCCGACCGTGCTCCAGCCACCACGTCCACGGCCGCAGGCCGATGCGGTAGCGCGCCACGCCGCCATCGCTGCCAAGCAGGGTCGCATCGCTGACCAGCCCCACGCGCTCGATATCGGCGCCGCTGGCGGCCCGCGTGGTCAAGGTCGCGCGCTGGCCCAGCCATGCCTCCAGGTCCAGGCCGGCATCGAGCGAGAGAAAATCGATCACGTAATCGAAATCCGTCGACAGCGATTCCTCGCCGCTCCAACGCTCGACCACCAGGTCGCCTGCCCCAGGCAGGGCCAGACGATGCAACCGCGGGGCACCCGAAAGGCCCGCCACCTGTGCGAATAAAGAGTTCAACGCGTCCAATGCCATCTCTGCCAGCTGTCATCCCGCGGCGCGGGACGTCCTTTCCCAACCGGAAAATGTACCAGATGCGTCAGAAATCCAACACCGCAGCGCTCAATCACCCGCCAGACGAGATGTGCGTCACACTTTTGAGCACCCCCTGTGACTGAAACACGTCATCGCGTGCAGTTCCGCGCTGGGGCCCGCATGGCAGCACTCAATGTCCCAGACTCCCCCAGCCTCTCATCGTCGTCTCCTCTCTCTGTAACACAGCACTAATAGCGGTGGCCTTCGCGTGCGCCAACATCAGTCGTTAACGACAATCCCTCGGTCTGGCCTCAGCGACACTAAACACCCCGCGGTGCCGCAGGTATCCATACGTGTTGAGCGCGGGTATGTTCAGCTCCGTAAACCTGTGCATGTAGAAGCCCGCGAGCGAGTCGTGGACGTAGTTGTCGAACAGTACAACGCTGGGTTCAGGCACCAGCGAGTGGTCCAACACGATGTCCAGCAATGTTCTGCTTTCGGCAGGAAGCGTCACGTAGGCGTATGCCTCTTTTGACGCGCGCGGAGACGGCTCGAACACCGGCCGGCCAAGCTTGCGCCCCTCTTCCATTCGCTTCTGCACGTCCTCCATCTGCTTGCGGTGCACCGCAATGTCTCTCTTGCCCTTGGCAAGCTTCGCCACCAACCTGCCAAAATCACGCTGCGCATTGCCCAGATCAACCTGATCCTCGGCATCGGATTGGGTGTAGAACGGTTGTTCCAACATGCTTCCCGGCCCGTTCCAGAGGCGGCTCCCTTTCCAAGCTACATACTGCCTGGCATGACTGCGAATCTGCTGGGCGTGTGCAGCCGCTCCTATCCCATGCCCACCAAGCCACGCGTTGTAATCGCGGATCAACTGCGGGTGGCAGCCGAAGTGGACATCAAGCCCCGCATTCAAACTGATCTCTTCCCTAGAGCCTGGCCTTGGCACTCCGAGCCTTTCTTCCTCATACATGCGATTGCGCTGGCCCTGCGCTGGGCTTCAGCACCGGATAGCAAACGAAGGCCATCCGACGGCATCGGCTGTGCGCCGGTCGGTTCGCGATGGCTCATCTCTCTTCCTCTTTCCCTTTCCATTCATTGCCGATAGATAGCGCTGCCGTCTCTCATTAAACTGGACTCGGGACCTTTTAGCGGGTAGTTCGGATGCCCTGGAAACAGCGATGTCACAAAGATCTTCACATCGCCATTTCGCAGGAAATGCACGGCCATCTGCCCGTCGGACGGCTCGTATTCTGGAATGACGACCGATCGTCGCTTGTAACTCTTCAGGTCCGTCGTCCATTCGACGTCCACCGTCAATCCACACCGCCAGTTCTTCGGAATCGAGACGCAACAGGATGTGCCACCTTCGTGGTGTGCTTCGACAAAACCGCCACCGGCTGCCCCATTTACCAGGAACTGCGAGATATCAGTGTCCGTGTGGTTGAAGCCCAGCACACCGACCGGGCCCACGTCATCCGCCAGCCGGCACGCAGCAAGCAGGAAAGCGATAGAAAGCACTGAACATCCCAGCCACGCCGATTTACGCTGCATCGTCGTCTTTCCGCCTCAATGTCATCTTCTATAACACCGGTGACCTGAGCAAGCATGGGTGCCTTACATCCACTCGCGCGGCCTGCAATTCGCGTCTTCAGACGTTGCACTTAAAGCAAACGCTTCCACACCGGATTCTCCCCTTCCCGCAGACCGGCCTCCGGCCCGTTCAAGGGATATTCCGGATGCCCCAGGACCATGGAAGTAACAAAGACTTTGACCTCGCCATTGCGGAGGAAGTGCACCGCCAGATTACCGATGCTCTCGTAACGGGGCACGGGTACGGTCACCTGATGGTAGGTGGTCAGGTCATTGGTCCACCGCACCTGTACGTCCATGCCCGGCTTCCATTGGTCCGGCATCAAGACGCAGCAGACAGTGCCGCCTTCGGCGTGGCCCAGGGCAGATCCACCGTTGCCACCATTGATGGTGAACTGCGGTATGTCACCGTCGGTGTGGTTGTAGCCGAGAATGCCAACTTCGGTAGCGGCCTCAGGTCCACGACACGATGCCAACAGCGGCAGCAGCAGAACGAGCAAGCCGAGCAACCATATTGTCCTACCACGCATGTCGTTCTTCTTTTGACTTCAGCCATGCAACCAGTGAGAACGTCAGGAGAAGAGGCGCACCTGTCCTCAGCCTGAGGGGGCGCCCTCCGCCGGGACGGCACGCGAGGTTAACCCCGCAGTGAGGGTCTCCCACAACGGCATAATCGCCGCCTCGATTCGCCGGGACTTCCGTGTCCACACCAGGAACGGTAACAAAGCGACGGCCTCGCTGGTACCGGGAAATACCTACACGCAGACGCGGGTGACATCACATTTTCACACCGCCGTGATCCCCCGGCCGCAGCCAGGTCTCACGGCCGTGATGCCCGCAGCCCGCCATCACCACGCTAGAATCACCCCAGTTCCCATCTCGAGATTTGCCATGCTGGATCAGGATGCCCTGCTGGCCCCGATTGCCGACCATTCGCCCACTGGCGAAGACCTGTCCTTCTCGCCGGAGTTCGACCGGATCCAGGAGAGCCGGCGTGCCGATGACCCGACCCTGGACCAGGGCGAGTGGCAGACCGACATCAAATATGCCGACTGGAGCAGCGTCGCCCGTGAATGCGCCGACCTGCTGCAGACCCGCACCAAGGACCTGCGCCTGGCCGGCTGGCTGACCGAAGCGGCGACCCAGGTAGAGGGCTTCCGCGGCCTGACCACCGGCTACCGCGTGGTGGCCGGGCTGTGCGACCAGTACTGGGACGATGTGCATCCCGTCGCCGTCGACGACGACCAGGAAGAGCGCATCGGCAACCTCAGCTGGCTGCTCAGCAATTCGCTGCAGTGGCTGCGCAACGTGCCGATCGTGTCCGCGCCGCAGGGGCGTTTCAGCCTGTCCGATTTCGAAGTGGCACATTCGCGGGCCAGCAATGGCGGCGACTACCACGACGATCGCCCTGGCCTGGAACAGCTGGAAGCGGCCCGCCGCGATACCCAGCACGAGTTCTACCGCCAGCTGGTCGAGGTCCTGCCGGAATGCGCCGACGCGCTGGCGGCATTGCAGGCGGCGGTCGACAACCGCCTGGGCCTGGATGGCCCCAGCTTCAGCGCGGTGCGCGAGCAGATCGAGCACCTGCAGCGCACGGTGATGCGCTTCGCGCGCGACGCCGGCGTGCTGCTGGACGGCGACATGGCCGAAGACATCGCCGCCGACGACAGCTTCGCGGTAGAGGTGAGCAGCACCGACAACACGGCCGCCGCTGCGCCCCGTGGCCCGGCCGGCGCGCCCACCAGCCGCAAGGAAGCACTGCAGCAACTACGGCAGGTGGCCGAGTTCTTCCGCCGCACCGAACCGCACAGCCCGGTGGCCTACCTGGCCGAAAAGGCCGCGCGTTGGGGCGAGATGCCGCTGCACGTGTGGCTCAAGCGGGTCATCAAGGATTCCAGCGTGCTCGACCAGATGGAAGAGATGCTGGACATCAACCAGAACCTCGACGGGCAATAAGCCCGTCGAGCGTTACCGGGTTACTGGATCTTGAACTCGATACGGCGGTTGCGTGCGCGACCGTCGTTGGTAGTGTTGTCGGCGACCGGTTCGTCCGGGCCCTTGCCCAGCACGTCCAGGTGGTTACCGGCGATCCCCTTCTGCACCATGTAGGCCTTCACCGCCTGCGCGCGCGCATGGCTGAGCGCCAGGTTGCTTTCGCGCTGGCCGACATTGTCGGTATGACCGATGATGACGAAGCTGGTGTCGCCCATCTGGGCCATCTTGGCCACCATTTCGTCCAGGATGCTCATGCCCAGCGGGGTCAGCTTGGCGCTGCCGCTCTGGAACTCGATGATGCGGTTGGCCAGGGTCTGGTCAAGCAGCTTCTGCTGCGACCCCACCTTCAGCCCGTTGGTGACCGTGTAGGACGTATTGCTGGCCAGGCTGAGGTCACTGGCGACCTGCTGGCGCAGTGCTTCGTTGCCCACTTCGCCGGTCACGCGCACGGCCTGGCCGTTCACTTCCAGCTTGCCGGGTGATACCCGCTTCAGCCCCGGGGTGATCATGCCGGCCACGTACTCGCCCCAGTTCGGCGGCGTGGCGATCGATTCCACCTGGATGCGGTCAACCACGCGATCAGCGCCGTAGACCTCGCGCAGGTTCTTCAGCAACCGCGCCTTGGTGGCCTGGTCGGGCACCACGCCTTCGATCACGACCGGGCGTTCGGTGGCGGCCGTCGCCGCAGGCGCCTGTGCGAAGGCAGCGCCGGTGACTGACAACGCGGCCAGGGCAACAATGAGAGTAGAGCGGAGGCGCATGGTCAGGTTCCCAGGAAAGTCTCGCCGAACAGGCTGCGCGCCGTGCTCAATGCCAGATCGTCACGATCGAGGTAGCTGGCAAGGCGGTTGAGGTTGTAGTCGCTGTGCAGGTATTCCTCGACCCACTGGGCCTCCTGCAGGCGGATCAGGAAGTCGCCGGCTTCAGCCGGGTCGAGCACCGCGCGCAACGCATGTCGGTCGGCACCGTTGAAGCCCACCAGCATCGACGGCGCGGCATCGTTGCGGATCAGCACCGCCAGTTCGAAGTCGCCGCGGGCCACGAAGCAGGCCACGATATCCAGCCAGAACGCGGCCACCAGCG
>NZ_QAIW01000436.1:20274-20727 GCF_003061285.1 Stenotrophomonas sp. HMWF003
AGCGGGAACACCAGGGCGCGGTCGACGTTCACATCGCCGCCGCCCAGCACCGGCTGCAGCAGCAGCCCCAGCGCCAGCAGCGCGTTCTTCAGCGAGATGTCCGGATGGCCGGCGTCGCGCAGCAGGCGCTCCATCGAACCGATGGTCTGGCCTTCCAGGAAGTCACGGAAGGTGGCGTTGTAGGCACTGGGATCGGTGCTGATGCTGAAGCGCGCATCGGCCAGTTCGTTCAGCGCATTGCCTGCGTCTTCATCGTTGAAGGCCTGGCGCGCCATCCGCGACAGACCCGACCAGGCGTTGGACATCGCCAGCGGGCTGCGACCGATGAACGGCAGCGGCTCGGTGGCCTCCAGGCGCACCGCCGACAACAGCGGGAACCGCCGCTGCGAGGCATCGCGACTGGGCAGGAAGTGCCCGCACAACACCAGCTTGCTGCGCGAGCCGAGGAACGCG
>NZ_QAIW01000437.1:0-3926 GCF_003061285.1 Stenotrophomonas sp. HMWF003
GTGCCTGGCCGGCCGGCTGGCTGGCGAATTGTTCGGGTCGCAGTTCCATCCTGGCGCCGATCCGGAGGGACCGGTCAGTGCCCCGGGATCGGCGTGGCCGCGGCGGCCGGCGGCGGCACTGCCGGGTCAACCGGGGTGGCGGCCGGGGTGGCCGGGGTGGCCGGCTTGGCCGGTACGCGGCCTTCCATCTCGGCGCGCACCACGCTGTCGATGCGGCGCATGATCGAGGCCGACATCTCACGACGCAGTTCGTCGGCAAGGATCTCGCGCTCGGTGGTGGTACCGGTGGCGTCGGTGGGCGGGGAGACGTAGTCGCGCGACAGTTCGATCACCTGCTGCGGTACCAGCTCGCTGCCATCCTCACGCAGGAACTTGAAGATCACCGCGTAGCGCAGGCTGTATTCCTGGGCACGGCCCTGGGCATCGATGGCGATCGGCAGGTCACCCCAGCGCTCGGACAGCACCTGCAGCTGGGCCGCCTTGGCGCTGTCGTCCGACTCGGCGATCTGCGCGCCCGACGACTGCAGCCCCCGGCGCAGCAGCTTGGCCAGCTCACTGTACGGCGCGGTGGACACCACCTTCACTGCGGCGGTATCGGCCGGCAGCATCAACTTGTTGCGCAGGTGGAAGCCGCAGCCGGCAAGCGACGCGGTCAGGACAAGGGCAAGCAGGAATCGGGTCATGGGCACAGTCTGGGGGAGCCGGGCGGGCGCGGCAACAGGCATTGAAGATGCCCGATGCCGCGTGAACGTAGCACGTAGAGCGGGGCTCTGCCCCGCTCCGGGGTAGCCGGGTAGAACCCGGCTCTACGCGGGGTCAGGCGGCCACGATGTTCACGATCTTGCCGGGCACGATGATGATCTTGCGCACGGTCAGCCCGTCCAGGAACTTGGCCGCGTTCGGTTCGGCCAGGCCCAGTGCTTCGATCTGGTCGCGCGGCGCGTCGGCGGCCACTTCGATGGTGCCCCGCAGCTTGCCGTTGACCTGCACCGCCAGGGTGACCGCATCGCGCACCAGCGCACTGCTGTCGGCCTGCGGGAACGCCTGGTCTTCCAGCAGCGTCTCGCCGTGGCCCAGTACCTGCCACAGCGCATGGCTGGCATGCGGGGTGATCGGGTTGAGCAGCAGCACGGTGGCCTGCAGCGCTTCCTGGCGGACCGCACGGCCCTGCCCGCTCGCGTCGTCGAACTTGGCCAGCGCGTTCATCAGTTCCATCACCGCGGCAATGGCGGTGTTGAAGCTGTGGCGGCGGCCATAGTCGTCGCCCACCTTGCCGATGGTTTCGTGGGTCTTGCGGCGCAGCACCTTCTGTTCGGCGTTCAGCGCGGCCACGTCCAGCGCCGGTGCCGGGCCCTCGGCGGCGTGCTTCTGCACCTGCGTCCACAGGCGGCGCAGGAACCGCGCCATGCCATCGACGCCGGCCTCGTTCCACTCCAGCGACTGCTCCGGCGGCGCGGCGAACATCGAGAACAGGCGCACCGTGTCGGCGCCGTACTTGCTCACCATCACCTGCGGGTCCACGCCGTTGTTCTTGGACTTGGACATCTTCTCGGTGCCGCCGATCACCACCGGCTGGCCGTCGGCGATCAGGGTGGCGCCGGTGATGCGGCCGCGCTCGTCGCGCTGCACGTCCACGTCGGCCGGGTTGATCCAGTCCTTGGAGCCGTCCGGGTTCGGGCGGTAGTAGGTCTCGGCGATCACCATGCCCTGGCACAGCAGGTTCTGCGCCGGTTCGTTGCTGTCCACCATGCGCGCATCACGCAGCAGCTTGTGGAAGAAACGGAAGTACATCAGGTGCAGGATCGCGTGCTCGATGCCACCGATGTACTGGTCCACCGGCAGCCAGTAGTTGCCGCGCTTGTCCACGGCATCGCGGGCACCGGGCGAGGTGTAGCGCGCGTAGTACCAGCTGGACTCCATGAAGGTGTCGAAGGTGTCGGTTTCGCGTTCGGCCGCACCGCCGCAGTCCGGGCAGGTGGTCTTGCGCCATTCCGGATCGGCCTTGATCGGCGAACCGGTGCCGACGAAGTTGACGTTCTCGGGCAGCACCACCGGCAGCTGTTCTTCCGGCACCGGCAACGCGCCGCACTTGGGGCAGTAGATCACCGGGATCGGGCAGCCCCAGTAGCGCTGGCGGCTCACGCCCCAGTCGCGCAGGCGGTAGTTGACGCGGCGCTGGCCCTGGGCCTTGCGCTCGAACCGTTCAGCCAACGCCTCGAAGGCGCCCTGGAAATCCAGGCCGTCGAACTCGTCGGAGTTGACCAGCTCGGTCTCGCGGGTCTTGTCGCCGTACCAGTCCTGCCAACGCGTGGCGTCGTACGCGCTTTCTTCCTTGCGCAGCGCCTTCAGTGCGATGACCTGGCGGATCGGCAGGGCGTACTTGGTGGCGAATTCGAAGTCCCGCTGGTCGTGGCCCGGCACGGCCATCACCGCGCCGGTGCCGTAGCCCATCAGCACGAAATTGGCTACCCACACCGGCACCTGGGCGCCGGTGACCGGATGCACGGCGCGCAGGCCGGTATCCATGCCGCGCTTTTCCTGGGTTTCCAGTTCGGCTTCGGACACGCCACCCTGCTTCATCTCGGCCAGCAGCGCGGCCAGCGCCGGGTTGGACTTGGCCGCATGCTGGGCCAGCGGGTGTTCGCCGGCGATCGATACGAAGGTCACGCCCATCACCGTGTCCGGGCGGGTGGTGAACACGCGCAGCGAATCCAGCGCGCTGCCGTCGGCGTCGCGCACGTCGAACTGGATTTCCAGCCCTTCGGAGCGGCCGATCCAGTTGCGCTGCATGGTCTTGACCGAATCGGGCCAGCCCGGCAGTTCGTCCAGGCCATCCAGCAGTTCCTGCGCGTAATCGGTGATGCGCAGGAACCACTGCGGGATCTCGCGCTTTTCCACCAGCGCGCCGGAACGCCAGCCGCGGCCGTCGATGACCTGCTCGTTGGCCAGCACGGTCTGGTCGATCGGGTCCCAGTTCACCACCGCGTTGCGGCGGTAGGCCAGGCCCTTGCGCATCAGCCGGGTGAACATGCGCTGCTCGTGCACGTAGTACTCGGGCGTGCAGGTGGCGAATTCGCGCGACCAGTCCACCGCATAGCCCATGGCCTTGAACTGGCCCCGCATGTGCTCGATGTTGGCGTAGGTCCACTTGGCCGGCGCGGTCTTGTTCTTGATCGCCGCATTCTCGGCCGGCAGGCCGAAGGCGTCCCAGCCCATCGGCTGCAGCACGTTGTGCCCGGTCATCCGCTTGTAGCGGCTGATCACGTCACCGATCGTGTAGTTGCGCACGTGGCCCATGTGCAGCGCCCCGGACGGGTACGGCAGCATCGAGAGGCAGTAGTACTTCGGCTTGTCCGAAGTCTCGCTCACCTCGAAGGCACGGGTGGCATCCCAGAACTTCTGGGCGGCGGATTCAACCTGCTGCGGATCGTAAACGTTGGGTTCGACGCTGGTCATGGAAACGCTAGTGCGGCGGCAAAGCGGGACAGGGTACCGCAGTGCGGCATGGGGCTCCAATCGAGCCCACCTACCCTGCCTCGCAAAGCCTTCATCCTGTTGAATCGCCAAGGGTTTTCCCACGGCGACCGATTCCGCTCAGCGCGGGCGATGCGCCAATGGCAGCGCCGCCAGCAACCACACCACCCAGACGGCGAAGGCCAGCCGCTGCGCCAGCGGTGCCGGCATCCATGCCTGCAGCACGAACGCGGCCAGCACCATCCCCACCGCGCAGCCCAGGTGCAGCAGCGCCTGCGCACGCCAGCCCGGCACCCGCAGCGCGCCCAGCCCATACAGCAGCGTGCCCGGCACGAACGCCAGGACCCACACCATCCACGCACTGGCATGGAACTGGCTGGCCGGGCTTTCGATATCGCTGGCGTCCAGCGGCAGCAGCCCCATCGCGGCGAAGCCGGCCCCCGCCAGCACCA
>NZ_QAIW01000437.1:3936-7101 GCF_003061285.1 Stenotrophomonas sp. HMWF003
CGCCCCCGGCAGCACCAGCCCCAGCCAACTGAACGCCTGCGCGTGCGGCACCCCGGTGGCACCGAGCAGCGCCACCGGATGCGACAGCGCGCGATACCCGGGCAGCGCCGCGCCGAAGCCGACGACGGCCACCACGAACGCAAGTGCGGCAAGCGCGCCGATGCCGCGATCAATACGGGGCGAAATGTGCATGAAGGTCTGCCTGGGCCGAAGAGGACGCCGCGCATTGTTACCGGTTTGCGCCGATCCCGGGCGCCGGGGTTGCGTCCCGCAACCTGCGCACCCATACACTGCGTACATCTTTAATCGTTGATTGCCGACCATGAGCGAATTGCCGCACGTCTTCGACGCCACCACCGCCACCTTCGAAACCGAGGTGCTGCAGAAGTCCCTGCAGACGCCGGTGCTGGTCGATTTCTGGGCCAGCTGGTGCGAGCCCTGCAAAACCCTGGGGCCCATGCTGGAAAAGCTGGCCGGTGAGTACCACGGCGCCTTCGAGCTGGCCAAGGTCGACGTGGATGCCGAACAGCAGATCGCAGCGGCCTTCCAGATCCGCTCGGTGCCCACCGTGTTCCTGGTCAAGGGCGGCCAGCTGGTGGACGGCTTCCCCGGTGCGATCCCGGAAGGCCAGCTGCGCGAGTTCCTGGCCCAGCACGGGGTGACCCCGGCCGAGCCGGCCGCCGACGCCGTGGCCGAGCCCGAACCGCTGGACCCGCAGGCCCAGGTCGACGTGCTGCGTGCGGCAATCGCCGCCGAGCCGGACAAGGACGAACTCAAACTGGACCTGGCGCTGGCCCTGCTGCAGACCGGCGGCACCGCCGAGGCCAGCACGCTGATCGATGCGCTGCCGGCCAACCTGGCCACCGACGACCGTGCCGTGCGCGCCCGCGCCCGCCTGGATTTCGCCAACGCGCTGCAGGACGCACCGGCCGCCGAGGCGCTGGACGCCCGCATCGCCGCCAATGGCGACGACCTGCAGGCCCGCCACCTGCGCGGGGTGCAGTTGCTGCTGGGCGGCGAGGATGAAGCCGCGCTGGAACAGTTCCTGGCCATGCTGCGCAGCGACCGCACCTTCGCCGAGGGTCTGCCGCGCAAGCTGCTGATCGACGCCTTCAAGGTGATTGCCGACGAGGACCTGGTGGGACGCTACCGCCGCCGGATGGCGTCGCTGCTGTTCTGATCCGGCGCGGGATGCGCCACGTGTTCAGTTTGCCAGGACGGAGGCCCCTCGCCCGCATGGAATGTGACGGAAGTCACGTTCAGAAACTCTGCACGGGTCCCGGGCAATAATGCGACCGCGGCGTCCACGACGCCGCGATCCATTCGGGGGGATGAGGTCTGGGCCATGGGGGCCGCACGGCTGAGCCCCGCCCAGCAGGGCCCAGATGACCGTGAGTTCGACCCGCCTGCTTCACCCTTGTTCGCTGTCCGCCCGCCTGGTGTTGGTGGCAGCCCTGCTGTTCTCCGCCTTTCCTCTGCTGGCCCAGGACTGGACCTACCGGGTGCGTCCCGGTGACACCCTGTGGGATCTCGGTTCGCGGTACCTGAAGCCGTCGGTTCCGTGGGAACACCTGCAAACCCATAACCGCGTGAGCGACCCGTATCGGTTGTCGCCGGGCAGCCAGCTGCGCTTCCCGGTGGCGTGGCTGGCGGTGCAGCCCGTGCCAGCCCGCGTGCTCGCGCTGCGCGGATCGGTGCAGGTGGGCGACACGGCCCAGGGCGGCCTGCGCGATGTGATCGAAGGCCAGCTGCTGACGATCGGCCAGCATCTGGTCACCGGCGCCGATGCCAGCGTCACCCTCGTGTTTGCCGATGATTCGCGGCTGCAGCTGCGCGAAAACTCGCGCCTGCGCCTGGACCAGCTCAGCCGCTACGGGCACACCGGCATGGTCGACACCCGCATACGCCTGCAGCAGGGCCGCACCAGCAACCGGGTGACCCCGGCAACGGGGCCGGCGTCGCGCTACATCATCGATGCCCCCACGGCGACCAGCAGCGTGCGCGGCACCGTGTTCCGGGTCAGCGCCGGCGGTGACGGGCGCAGCGCGGCCACCGAAGTACTGCAGGGCAAGGTGCAGGTTGGCAACGAACGTGGCCAACGCCTGGTCACCCGCGGCCAGGCCACCCGCAGCACGTCGCAGGACACCCGCCCCGGCGAACTGGAGCCGTTGCTGCCGGCGCCGCTGCTGGACCGGGCGCAGCTGCGCCTGGACCCGCTGCCCGCGCAGCTGGCGTGGGCGGCGGTGGACCGTGCCGCGCACTACCGGGTGGAAGTGGTGCGCGCCGACCAACCCGAGATCCTGCTGTTCGCACAGGACACCCCTGCCACCACCCTGACCCTGCCGGATCTGGCGCCCGGCACGCTGCGCGTGCTGGTTCGCGCCGTCAGCGCCGACGACGTGGAAGGTCTCGATGCCGAGCACGATTTCGAGGTGCGTGACCAACCGCCCGCACCGTTGACGGTGCGCCCGGTCAACCAGGAAACCATCAACAGCGCGCGCCCACGCTTCCAGTGGAGCCAGGTCGACGGGGCTGCATCCAGCGTGCTGCAGATCGCGCGCGACGAACAGTTCCTGGTGCCCGTGCTGGAGCAGCAGAGCACCAGCCCGCATGCACGCGCGGCCACGGACCTGGCCCCGGGCGCGTACTTCTGGCGTGTGGCCTCGCGCGATGGCAACGGCCACCGCGGTCGCTTCGGCCAACCGGTCGCGCTCACCCTCACCGACACCCCGGTCGATCCGGCCCTGCAACCGCCGCAGGCCGCCAAGGGCCAATTGACGCTGCGCTGGCAGGCCGGCGAAACCGGTCAGCGCTACCGCGTGCAGATCGACCGCAAGGGCGATTTCACCCACCCGCTGCTGGACCGCGAGGTCGACCAGCCGGAGGTGTCGCTCAAGCGCCCCTGGCACGGCACCCTGCACGTACGCGTGCAGTACATCGACGACGACGGCTATGCCGGCCCGTTCTCGCCGGCACAGCAGGTCACGCTGCCCTGCCGCACCTGTTACGGCGCCGGCGGCGGCGCACTGCTGCTGTGGCTGCTGCTGTGAAGCCACTGGCACTGTCGTGGCCGCAGCGGCTGGCGCTGTCGGCGCTGGTGGGCGGCCTGGCCGCCATCGCCAGCCACTTCCAGTGGTTCTGGCAGCAGGACGAGGCGGTTTACGA
>NZ_QAIW01000437.1:7166-8085 GCF_003061285.1 Stenotrophomonas sp. HMWF003
GCCCGCCTGCTTGACCGCCTAACCGAGGCGGGCAGCGCGCGGGTGGTGCTGGACCTGATGCTGTCCGAGCCGGACCGCCAGGATGCGGCGCAGGACGCGGAACTGGCGGCGGCGATCCGGCGCAACGGCAAGGTGGTGCTGCCAGTATTGGCCGCGCCGGCCAGTGGCCCGAACATGGCCGAGGAACTGCTGCCGATCCCGCTGATCGCCGCCAACGCGGCCACGCTCGGGCACAGCGATGTCGAAGTGGACGCCGACGGCGTGGCGCGCGGCCTGTACCTCACCGCCGGGATCGGCTCACCGCACTGGCCCGCGCTCGGGCTGGCGCTGGCCGACGCGCGCGGCCCGCTGCCCGGCCTGCGCGATCCGGACCCGGGACAGTCTTCGCCCTATCAATGGCGACGCGACCATTACGTGCGGGTGCGCTACGCCGGCCCACCCGAACGGTTTCCGCAGGTGTCCTACGTGGACCTGCTCAACGGCGACGTCGACCCGGCGCTGCTGCGCGGGCGTCTGATCCTGGTGGGCATGACCGCCAGCGGCATCGCCCCGCGCCTGCTCACCCCGACCACGCGCGAGCGCTGGATGAGCGGCAGCGAGTACCAGGCCAACGTGGCCTCGATGCTGCTCACAAACAAGGTGATCACCCTGCCACCGACGCTGTGGCGCGACCTGCTCAGCGGCCTGCTGGTGGCGCTGTGCTGCCTGGGCCTGTCACTGCCCCGCGCATCGGCCAGCGCGCTGTTGGCGTTGCCGTCCACCCTGCTGCTCAGCTTCGTGCTGCTGCGCGCCGGCAACCTCTGGTTTGCACCGGCGGCAGCGCTGACCGGCATGCTGGCGGTCATCTGCGCCTGGGTGCTATGGCGGATCAGCGCGTGGCGCCGCCAGGCCAACAGCGATGCACTGACCGGGCTGGGCA
>NZ_QAIW01000437.1:8135-9122 GCF_003061285.1 Stenotrophomonas sp. HMWF003
GACCACTTCAAACACCATAACGATGTGTACGGCCACCAGGCCGGCGACACCGTCCTGCGCCTGATCGCCAGCGAGATCGGCGCGCACGCCCGGCGGCCGCGCGACATGGCCGCGCGTTTCGGCGGCGACGAGTTCGCGCTGATCCTGCCCGACACCGCGGCCGACGGCGCCGTGCAGGTGATCGAGGACCTGCTGGCACGGGTACGCCTGCTGGAGGTGCCCGGCGCGCAGGGCGAACGCATCCACATCACCCTGACCGTGGGCGTGTATACGCGCGTGCCCGCCGCCCGCAGCGAACCGCGGCATTTCTTTGAAGGCGCCGATGCGGCGCTGTACAAGGCCAAGGCCGCCGGGCGCAACGGTTACATGGCCGACGACGGCGACTGACCGCCGCACCATACGCTTGCGAATGGTAAGCTGCATCCCTCGTTCGCAACCTGGGTCGACCCGATGAAAGCCAGCGTGTTCCGCCACGGCATGAACCTGTGGCCGCCGTTCCTGTTCACCGGCATCCACGTCACGCAGGTCAGCCCCGACTACCGCCACGTGCAGGTCGAGCTGCGCATGCGCCCGTGGAACCGCAACTACGTCGGCACGCATTTCGGCGGCAGCCTGTTTGCGATGACCGATCCGTTCTGGATGCTCACCGTGATGCACAACCTGGGCCGCGACTACTACGTGTGGGACAGGGCCGGCGAGATCGAATTCCTGAAGCCCGGCCGCGGCACGGTGCGTGCGGAGTTCCATCTCGATGACGCGCTGCTGGACCAGCTGCGTGCCGCCACGGCCGGTGGCGAAAAGTACCTGCACTGGTTCAGCAACGACATTCTGGACGCACAGGGCGAGGTGGTCGCGCGGGTACGCAAGCAGGTGTATCTGCGGCTGAAACCGGACGCACGCAACGGCAGCGCCCGCAAGAGCTGAGCACGCGCCGGGCTTGCTATGCTCGGCGCCCCCGACACCGGCCCCTGCACCATGCGCACCCTG
>NZ_QAIW01000437.1:9132-10010 GCF_003061285.1 Stenotrophomonas sp. HMWF003
TGGACATCCCGCCGGTGGACTACCCGACCCTGCCGGCCACCGCCGCGGATGCCAACGGCTTCGTGCCACGCGGATGGCGCATCGAACAGCGGCTGGACGGCGACCTCAACGCCGACCGGCGGGCCGACCTGGTGCTGGTGCTGCGCCAGCAGGATCCCCGCAACGTGCTTGAACACGACGGCATGGGCATCAGTCCGCTGGACAGCAACCCGCGCCTGCTCGCGATCGCCTGGGCGCGGCCGGATGGCACCTATGCGCTGGCCGCGCAGAACCACCAGCTGATTCCGCGCCACGAGTACCCGAACCTCTCGGACGTGTTCGAAGACGGCGCCGGCGGCGTATCGATCGTGCGCGGCACGCTGCAGGTGGGCCTGTACGCGTTCTCCAACGCCGGCAGTTGGGCCACCGGTTCCACCCGCTTCACCTTCCGCTGGCAGCACGACGCCTTCGCGCTGATCGGCTACGACGACGATTCAATGATGCGCAACTCCGGGCAGACCGAATCGGTGAGCATCAACTACGCCACTGCGAAGGTACGCCGGGCGAGCGGCAGCATCGAGACCGACGGCGAGCAGGTGAGATGGGAGAAACTGGTCTCGAAGAAGCGCTGGACGCTGGACAGCATCGGCGAAGGCGCGGCGTTCAATCCGCTGCCGTAACCGCGCCGCTCACTGCGGGCGCCATGCCTGCGGCAGCGGTGCGCTGATCAGAGCCGGGCCCCCGTCGCCCGCGCGCCCGTAACGCGGCACCTGCACCCGCTGCCGATCGGCACTGAGCTGCAGCGGGCGCTGCGTGCTGCGCAGCGCCGGCGGCATCACGGCCAGGCGGTCCAGCGCGTCGGCCTGGCCACGCGGCTGACCGTGCAGCCACAGCATCGC
>NZ_QAIW01000437.1:10050-10630 GCF_003061285.1 Stenotrophomonas sp. HMWF003
CGACATCTGCCAGGCATTGCGGGCCTGGGTCTTGCCCTCGTCGTGCAACCAGCCTTGCGCCTGCTCCGGCTCCGGCTGGTTGGCCATCGCCGCCCGCATGAAGGAGAACTCACCGCGCAGCGGCAGGCACAGGTCAAGCTCGGCCACCGTGGGGGCGACAAGCGCCTGGTGGCACGTGGCCGGGACAGCGGTGCCCGCCGGCAGCTCGGCCAGGATCTCGGTGAACAGACCCGCATTGCGCTCGGCCATCGCCGAACCCACCATCGCCACCAGCAGGCTGTCGCTGTGCGCCATCAGCATGCGCCCGGTGCGGATGTCCTCGCAGGTGCCCTGCAATGCCTGGGCGCTGTTGCCGCGTACGTGCGCCAGCGCATGCCACGACGTGCGCTCCATCAGCACCTGGAACGACGGGAACGGCATCGCCACGTCGGGCACGAACAGCGAGCGGTAGTGATCGTCCTCGCCCAGCGCCGCAATGCGGGCGTGCAACCCGTCATGGCCGGCATGGGCCTGCGCCACCGCCTCGGCGTCGGCGCGTACCGCGGCCAGACAGGTGCTGACGTCGCGCCTGCACCAGCCG
>NZ_QAIW01000438.1:0-467 GCF_003061285.1 Stenotrophomonas sp. HMWF003
GCAGCTGACCACGCTGGGCGCCACGGTACAGGCCTGTGGCGACGGCGCCAGCGCCCTGCGGGCGCAGCATGCCGCGCCCAGCACGGTGGTGCTGATCGACTGCGACCTCAAGGACATGAGCGGCTACCAGCTGGCCGCCCTGCTGCGCGACGCCGAGACGGCACAGCCCGGCCCGCCGGCACGGCTGCTGGCGTTCTCCGGGTCCAGCTCGCCCGCGCATGTACAGCGCTGCCGTGCCAGCGGCATGGACGCGGTGCTGTACAAACCGCTGGACGCGGCGCAGTTGCTGGCGGTGCTGGATGTGGATGCGGCGGCCCGGCCGCACGACGGCCAGGGCGTGGCCCACGACGACCCGATGCGAGCGACGTACGTGCAATCAGTCCAGGAAGAACTGCAGGCGCTGCGGCAGGCGGGCGAGCAGCGGCAGGACGCGGCACTGCGTCGGCATGCGCATCGGCTGGCCGGGG
>NZ_QAIW01000438.1:496-5789 GCF_003061285.1 Stenotrophomonas sp. HMWF003
GCTGTGCGGCGCTGGCCGATACCGCGGCCGACCTGCAGGAACTGCCGCTTGAGACACCCACCGACTGGCAGGACGCCGATCGCCTGCTGGCCCATCTGCGCGCACACGCCAGCGCACTGCCGCGATCGCGCCCTACTTGAGCTGCAGGGGATACCGCTGCCACAGCACGTGCACCAGGAACCCGGTCAGTTCCGGATCCTTGCTGCTGATCGCCGCGCGGATCTTGTCCAGCAGCACCATGTCGCTGCAGCTGCGCACGTCGGCGTGATCGGCCTGGCCGGCGCGACGCGCACGGTACCGTGCCGCGCGCTGCGCATCGGTCATCGCATAGCCGAACGTGGGCGGACGGCCGCGCTTGCGCGGCAGCATCAGCTCCAGGGTGCCGGGGTCTTGTTCATCGCGCATGACGGACGAAGATGCAAACGGGGGCGCGCACCATATCGTGAGACATCACTTTAATCCAGCCTTTTGCGCGGTTTTCTGCGTTTGAGCGTCAGCGCGCCGCTTCGGCAAGGCGCGCGCCCAGCCACACCAGCAGCATCCCGCCGACCAGGGTGACGCCCAGATACAGCGGCACCATCGCGCCGCGTCCCGCACGCGCGAACACCAGCGTTTCCATCATCAGGGCCGAGAAGGTGGTCAGCCCGCCCAGCAGGCCCACGATCAGGAACGCGCGCCAGTACGCCGCCTGGCTGCCGCGGCTCTGCAGCCACATCATCAGGTAGCCGGCGGCGAAGGCGCCCACCAGGTTGGCGGTCAACGTTCCCCAGGGAAACCCGCTGCCGAACTGGCGCAGCATCGCGTCGCCGATCATGAAGCGCAGCGCCGCGCCGAGCGCCCCGCCGGCCATGACCAGTCCCAACTGCTGCCACCAGAGGGTAAGACCGTCCATCATTGCCCGCCCTTGTCGGCGCGCGCCTGTTCGCGCGCGGCACGCAGCCGGTCCAGCTTCTCCTTCAGCTTGATTTCCAGCCCGCGCGCCACCGGTTGGTAGTACACGCGCTCGCCCAGCGCATCCGGGAACCCGGTCTGGTCCAGCGCGATGCCCCCTTCCACGTCGTGGTCGTACTGGTACTGCGCGCCATAGCCGAGGTTCTTCATCAGCTTGGTCGGCGCGTTGCGCAGGTGCAGCGGCACTTCTTCGGTGCCGCTTTCGCGGACGTCGGCCTTGGCCTGGTTGAAGGCGGCGTAGCCGGCATTGGACTTGGCGGTGCTGGCCAGGTACAGCACCAGCTGGGCGAACGCCAGCTCACCCTCCGGGCTGCCCAGCCGCTCGTAGATGTCCCAGGCTTCCAGCGCCATCGACTGCGCGCGCGGGTCGGCCAGGCCGATATCCTCGATCGCCATGCGGGTCAGGCGCCTGGCCAAGTAGGACGGGTCGCAGCCACCGTCGAGCATGCGCGTCAGCCAGTACAGCGCGGCGTCGGGGTTGGAGCTGCGCACGGACTTGTGCAGCGCCGAAATCTGGTCGTAGAACTGCTCGCCGCCCTTGTCGAACCGCCGGGTGCGGTCGGCCAGCACCTGCTGCAGCATGTCCGGCGTGATCGTGCCGCCGTCGCCGCCGGCCAGTTCCGCGGCAATTTCGAGCAGGGTCAGTGCGCGGCGCACGTCGCCATCGGCAGCGGTGGCGATTTCCAGCAGCGACTCGGCCGCCACCTGTACCGGCTCGGCCGCCAGCCCGCGCTCGCCATCGCCCAGCGCGCGCTCCAGCGCCTCCACGATGTCGGCCGGCGACACCGCTTCCAGCACATGCACGCGGCAGCGCGACAGCAGCGCCGAGTTCAGTTCGAAGGACGGGTTTTCGGTGGTGGCGCCGACGAACACGATGGTGCCGCGCTCGATGTGCGGCAGGAAGGCATCCTGCTGGGCCTTGTTGAAACGGTGCACCTCGTCCACGAACAGCACCGTGCGGCGCCCGTCGGCGAACCGCTGCGCCGCTTCGGCCAGCACCTGGCGCACTTCGGGCAGCCCGGACAGCACCGCCGAAATGGCGCGGAATTCGGCATCGGCGTAGTGCGCCAGCAGCAGCGCCAGGGTGGTCTTGCCGCAGCCTGGCGGTCCCCACAGGATCATCGAGTGCACGTGCCCGGACTCGACGGCGCGGCGCAATGCGCTGCCGGGCGCGAGCAGGCGCTTCTGCCCCACCATCTCGTCCAGCGTCTGCGGGCGCATCCGCTCGGCGAGCGGACGCATGTTGTCCCGATCCACCGTCAGCAGATCGGGCCCATTGAATGTCGTTCGGTTTCTGGCCACGTGCCTATTCTACCGTGGCCGGGCGTGCGGCTGGCCGCCGCGCCACCGCACGCGCCTGCGACGATGGGCAGCCCGGCTGCCGTTGATCGTGTGGTTGCGCCGCAGCCGGGCAGAGCCCGGCTCTACGGATGCTGCCGGGCAGAGCCCGGCTCTACGGGATGCTGCCGGGCAGAGCCCGGCTCTACGGGATGCTGCCGGGCAGCGCCCGGCTCTACTGGCCGATGACGTCGGTGCCCTTGGGCGGCGCGAAGGTGAAGGTGCCCGCGGCGAAGGACGGGTTGCGCTTCCAGCCGGTGAAGGTGATCACCGTGCGCTGACCCACGGCATCCACCACTTCCATCCGGGCCAGGCCCTGCGCATTGAAGCCCAGCGCGGCGTACTGGAAGGCGGTATCGGTCTCGCGCTTGGGACTCAGCGCCAGCCACTGCAGGCCGTCACGGGCGGCCGCTTCTTCACTGACGTCGTACTGCTTGTCCAGCAGTGCCGGGTTGATCAGCGCGGTCAGCGGGCTGTTCTGCTCTTCGGCACCCTGCGGGCGCACCGTGGCCTGTTCCAGATCCTTTTCATACACCCAGACCTTCTTGCCATCGGCCACGATCAGCTGCTCGTGCGGCTTGATGTACTCCCAGCGGAACAGGCGCGGCGCCGACAGCGCAACGCGGCCGCTGGTGTTTTCCTTGACCTTGCCCTTGCTGTCGAACACCTGCTGGCTGAACTGCCCGTCCAGGCCCTTCAGGCCCTGGGTGAAGCGGTTGAGCTCATCGCGGGCGCCGGCCCAGGCAGTCGCCGATCCCACGCTGGCCATGACCAGGGTGGCGGCAACCAGGTAGCGACGGAAAGTGGTGTGCATGGGCGGTATCCGAACAGATGGGAAGGATGGAGGGCAGTGTGCCCAGCCAAAGCTGAATGGGCGATCAGGGATAGTATGCGCCGCGCCGCCGCGCCCGCCTATCCACCGTGCCGTCAGGGGCCGGCCTGGACCGTCTTCAGGTCGCCGTACACCACCTGCCCACGGAAGCCACGCCGCACCTGCTGGTAGAGCGCGCGGAACGCGGTGTAGTCCTGCGGCTGGCACAGGGCCTGCGGACCGCGCACTGCCCGTTGGTGCAGGCGATGGCGGGCGGTGACCACCTGGCCGTCGCGGGTCCAGTCCAGCTGGTATTCCCCGGCGGCGTTGCGGAACTGCTGGCTGCGCGGGATGGCGACGATCGGCACGCCGGCCGGGAACTGCAGCCGATAGGTTTCCTCGCGCAGGCTATCGGTGCAGTAAAACGGGGTGTCGTTGCCCGGCGCCGAGGTGGTGGCGTAGATGTCACGGAACGACTCGCCCCCGGGCGCATCGGGCAGCGGCATGCCGCCGACCACGCTGAAATCGACGTAGTCGCTGGCGTGGAAATCGTAGCGGTAGTTGAACGGCCGGGTCAGGTCCTGCGGGTCGCCCAGCAACGTCAGCGCACCACTGCCGTCAAAGCCGGACGAAGCCATGATCGACTCCTCCACGCGGGCGCGGTTCTGCGCATTGAGCCGGGCGAAGGAGGCGCGCATGCCGATCTCACTGATTTCGCTGGGCTGCTGCACCGTCTGCCCGCCGAGGTTGCCGGCCGCATCGAAACGGAAGTCCACCTCCAGCCCGTTGCCGTTGCGCGCGGCATCGTTTTCCGGGGTGCGTGCCACGGTGCCCTGGCGGGTCAGCAGCACCGGCGCGCCCAGGTCGCCATCGGGCAACTGGCCAAAGCGCGCGTAGGCGCTGGTGGAGTCCAGGTACAGGTCGAACTCGGGAATGTAGGTGATGGCGTGGTTGAAGCGCCCCAGCAGCGGAATGGCCGGCAGGGTCGGCCCGCCGCCAGCGCCGATCAGCACCGGCGTGCTCTGGATGCCGCGCGCGGCCAGCAGGGCCTCCAGGATCACCACGTGGTCCTTGCAGTCGCCGTAGTGGTTGTCGAGGATGCTCTGCGCCGGGTTCGGCTCCAGCCCGCCGTTGCCCAGGTACACCGCCACATAGCGGATGTTCTGCGAGACCCAGCGGTACAGTGCGGCGGCCTGCTCGCGGCGGTCGTCGATACCGGCGGTGACCTGGTCCGCCAGCGCCTGGATGCCCGGCGTCACCTTCGCCGCCTCGCCGCCCTTGAGCTGGTAGGCGCGGGCCACCTGCGCCCAGTCGCGGTACGTGCTGGCCATGATGTTCGGACTGAACTCCCAGGCAGCCGCCGACCAGTTCTGCGCCTGCATCGGCACGCGACGCTGGTAACGCCACTGCCAGCGGGCCTGGCCATTGCGGATCGTCGGCACATCGCTGCCCTGCACGCCGCGCTGCTGCACGAACATCGGCATGGTGGCCGGCGCCGACAGCGTCACCTGCGCATCGTCGTACTGGGTAAACACGCTGAAGGTCTCCCACAGACCGAAATAGCCTGGGAAATAGGGCGTGTTCTGGGTGCGCCGGGTCTGGTAGACCACCCGGGTGCCGGGGGCCAGGTTGGGGAACACCACTACCCGCACCTTGCGGTCGGCATACATGGCGGCGGCCGCACTGGAGTAGCTTTCCTGGGTGTAGATGCGATCGGCCGGCACGTCGCGGCGCTGGCCGTCGGCGGTCAACGTGTAGGCGGCCAGCACCTCCAGCGTTTCCATCTTCTCGCTGTAGCTCAGGCGCACCTGGCTGAACTGCTCGACCGCTGCCTTGGTCTTGAGCAGGATCTCGTACTCTTCGGTCTGCACGTTGCCCGCATCGGGCCGCACGGCATAGTCGGCGCGATAGCGTACGAAACTGTAGTTGTTGCTGGCCTGCGCGTCGGTGCCCTGCCCCGTGGGTGCCGCGGCTGCCGGGGACGCGGCCGGCACTGCCGGCGTCACGCCGGCATGCGCGGCGGCTGCCACCAGGGTCAGTCCGCCCACCATCAACCAGAGCATCGGCTTCATTGCACTTCCTTGGGGCGGGTGCCGGCGACGGGTGCCCGGCGGGGATGGTCGGGTGTCGCCGGGCGATGGCGCGCCGGGTAGCGCCCCGGGGTGGAGCAGCCGGGCAGAGCCCGGCCTTACT
>NZ_QAIW01000438.1:5799-8445 GCF_003061285.1 Stenotrophomonas sp. HMWF003
AGCCCGGCCTTACTTGGGCGGCGGCGGCGCCAGCACGCTGCGGTCGCCGTTGTGTTCGGGCGGGCTGACCACACCCGCCATTTCCATTGCTTCGATGAGGCGCGCGGCGCGGTTGTAGCCGATCTTGAGCCGGCGCTGCACGCCGGAGATCGACGCACGACGGGTCTCGGTGACGATGCGCAGCGCTTCGTCATACAGCGGGTCGGACTCATCGCCGGCACTGCTGCTGGCTTCGGGCAGGCCGCCGGCCCCCACCACCACGCCGTCGCCCATCATCTGCACTTCGTCCAGTACGCCGCTGATGTAGTCGGCCGGGCCGCTGGCCTTGAGGTGCTCGACCACGCGATGCACTTCCTCGTCGGACACGAACGCGCCGTGCACACGATCCGGCAGCGCGGTGCCGGGCGGCAGGTACAGCATGTCGCCGTGGCCCAGCAGCGTTTCGGCGCCGGACTGGTCCAGGATGGTGCGCGAATCGATCTTGGAACTGACCTGGAAGCCGATGCGGGTGGGAATGTTGGCCTTGATCAGGCCGGTGATCACGTCCACCGACGGGCGCTGGGTGGCCAGGATCAGGTGGATGCCGGCCGCACGCGCCTTCTGCGCCAGGCGTGCGATCAGCTCTTCGACCTTCTTGCCGACGATCATCATCATGTCGGCGAATTCGTCGATGAAGATCACGATGAACGGCAGCGTCTCCAGCGGGCGCGGGGCTTCGCCCAGTTCCGGGTTCGGCTTGAACAGCGGGTCCATCATTGGCTGCCCGGCGTCCTCGGCATCCTTGACCTTCTTGTTGAAGCCGGCCAGGTTGCGCACGCCCACCGCGCTCATCAACTTGTAGCGCCGCTCCATTTCGGCCACGCACCAGCGCAGGCCGTTGGCGGCTTCCTTCATGTCGGTCACCACCGGTGCCAACAGGTGCGGGATGCCCTGGTAGACGCTCAGTTCGAGCATCTTCGGGTCGATCATCAACATCCGCAGGTCTTTCGGCGAAGCCTTGTAGAGCAGGCTCAGCACCATTGCATTGACCGCCACCGACTTGCCCGAACCGGTGGTGCCGGCCACCAGCAGGTGCGGCATGCGCGCCAGGTCGGCCACGGTCGGGCGCCCGGCGATGTCCTTGCCCAGCGCCAGGGTCAGCGGACTGGCCGACTTGTCGTACTCCTTGGAGCGCAGCAGTTCGGACAGGTAGATCATCTCGCGGGTGACGTTGGGGATTTCCAGGCCCACCACCGACTTGCCCGGGATCACATCGACCACGCGCACCGACTTCACCGACAGAC
The DNA here is from genome assembly GCF_003061285.1 of Stenotrophomonas sp. HMWF003. Classification (NCBI taxonomy): domain Bacteria; kingdom Pseudomonadati; phylum Pseudomonadota; class Gammaproteobacteria; order Lysobacterales; family Lysobacteraceae; genus Stenotrophomonas; species Stenotrophomonas sp. HMWF003. Next base: position 7,083 of record NZ_QAIW01000438.1, read on the forward strand.
CGCGCGCGATGTCCTTGTCCAGCGAACTGATCTGGCTGACCTTGATGCCCGGCGCCGGTTCGATCTCGAAGCGGGTGATCACCGGGCCCGGGTACGCGCCCACCACCTGTGCTTCGATGCGGAAGTCCTTGAGCTTGAACTCGATCTGCCGCGACAGCGTTTCCAGGGTGTCTTCGTCATAGCCCTTGGGCTGCGGCTTGGGATCGTCCAGCAGCGCCAGCGGCGGCAGGTCCGAGCCATCGCCATTGACCCCGCGGAACATCGGAATCTGGGTCTCGCGCTTGGCGCGGTCGCTCTTTTCCAGCACCGGCTCGGGGCGCGGCTCGATCTTGACCGGCTCGCGCTTGGCGCGCACTTCGGCATCGACCTTGCGCACTTCCTGGCGCTCCTCGCGCATGGCGCGGGTCTGCTGCCACTCGGTGGCCTGCTCTTTCTTCTTGTTGAACAGCGGCGGCAACGCCAGCACCCAGCGGCCGATCTTCTCCATCACCACGAACCAGGAGATGCCGGTGGCCAGCGTGATCGAGGCCAGCAGCAGCACCAGCACGAACAGGTTCGCGCCGAGCGCGCCGAAACCGGCACTGAGTGAGTTGCCGACCAGCCGCCCCAAAATGCCACCGGCATGGGCCACATCGCCGGTGAACAGCCGCACGTGCAGGAAGCCGGTACCGGCGATCAGGAAGCCGACCAGGCCCACCAGGCGCAGCGCCGGGTCCAGGTCATGCTCGCCCTTGCTTTCGCGCTTGAGGCCGAACATCGCGATCCAGGCCAGCGCGCCGAGCACGATGGGCAGCACGAAGGCGATGTAACCGAACAGCTGCAGCAGCACATCGGCGATCCAGGCGCCCACGCGGCCGCCCATGTTGTGCACCGGGGCCACCACGCTGCCGGTATGCGACCAGCCGGGATCGGCAGCCGAATACGTGAACAGACTGGCCACCAGATACAGCAGCGCGGGGGCGATCGCGATCAGGCCGAGGTCGCGCCACAGCCGTTGGCGACGCGGATTATCGGCAGGCGCAGGCGCGGCTGCCGCTTTGCGCGACGGTTTGCTGTCGGGAGACTTGGATCGTTCCGGGAGCTGCTTCGCCACCTTAGACCACACCTTGGGAATGCACTGTTAGTGCTTGATAATAAACGACTGGCAGGCACCCCGGTAGGTGTCGACCACGGGCCGACGCCCCCCATCCGGCGCAGGCCGTGTCAAAACGCCGGCACGGGGACCATCACGCGCCCTGCGGGTTGCGCCGTTCCACCGTTCACCTTGAATCGCCCTGCCCCTGCCGCCACTCTATGACCTGTCCCGGACGTCCCGCAATGCATCGCCGGCGCCCCACCCTGTCACCTTTACGCGAGTCTACAT
>NZ_QAIW01000438.1:8491-11409 GCF_003061285.1 Stenotrophomonas sp. HMWF003
CCTCCCGCCACCAGAAGCTCGTCATCCTCGGCTCCGGCCCGGCCGGCTGGACCGCCGCCGTCTACGCCGCCCGCGCCAATCTCAAGCCGGTGGTCATCACCGGGCTGCAGCAGGGTGGCCAGCTGATGACCACCACCGAAGTGGACAACTGGCCGGGCGATGCACATGGCCTGATGGGTCCGGACCTGATGGCGCGCATGCAGGCCCACGCCGAGCGCTTCGAGACCGAGGTGATCTTCGACCACATCCACACCGCCGACCTGGCCCAGCGCCCGTTCAGGCTGATCGGCGACAGCGCCGAGTACACCTGCGACGCGCTGATCATCGCCACCGGCGCCACCGCCAAGTACCTGGGCATCCCGACCGAAGAGGAGTTCAAGGGCCGCGGCGTGTCCGCCTGCGCCACCTGCGACGGCTTCTTCTACCGCGACCAGGACGTGGTCGTGGTCGGCGGCGGCAACACTGCCGTGGAAGAGGCACTGTACCTGTCCAACATCGCCCGCAAGGTCTACCTGGTCCACCGCCGCGACACCCTCAAGGCGGAAAAGATCATGCAGGACAAGCTGTTCGCCAAGGTTGCCGCGGGCAAGATCGAGACCGTGTGGCACCACCAGGTGGACGAAGTGCTGGGCAACGAAGCCGGTGTCACCGGCGTGCGCGTAAAGTCGACCCTGGACGGCAGCACCCGCGACATCGAGGCCCACGGCTTCTTCGTGGCCATCGGCCACCACCCCAACACCAGCCTGTTCGAGGGTCAGCTGACCATGAACAACGGTTACCTGGACATCCGCTCGGGCCTGGGCGGCAATGCCACCCAGACCTCGGTGGAAGGCGTGTTCGCCGCCGGCGACGTGGCCGACCAGCACTACCGCCAGGCGATCACCTCGGCCGGCTTCGGCTGCATGGCCGCGCTGGACGCCGAGCGCTACCTGGACGCGAAGGGCATGGCCAGCTGATCCCGGCCACGTTCGTATGACACCGAAAGGCCGGCGCGGAAGCGTCGGCCTTTTTCATGGGACACCGCCGCACGCCCGCTTCGCACCACTCTGCCCTATCCTCCCCACATGCCCGATCCACGCTTCCTGCATCGCCTGTCCGATGTCCCCGCCACCGCCTGGGATGCCCTCCACGATGGCAGCAACCCGTTCGTCAGCCATGCTTTCCTGGCCGGCCTGGAAGACCATGGCTGCCTGCGCCCGGAATGGGGCTGGCGACCGCGCCATTTCACGCTGTGGGAGGGCGACACGCTGGTCGCCGCCCTCCCGGGCTACCTGAAGGACAACTCGCACGGCGAGTTCGTGTTCGACCACGCCTGGGCCAATGCCTACGCGCGCCACGGCCTGGACTACTTCCCGAAGTGGCTGGGGGCGGTGCCGTACTCGCCGGTGACCGGGCCGCGCCTGTTCGCGCGCGGCGATGCCGACCGTGCCGTGCTCGCCGAACGGCTGCGCACCGAAGTGGCGCGCATGGGCTGGTCGTCGGCGCATATCAACTTCCATCCCGCCGATGAGGACGCCGCGTTCGGACCCGACTGGATGCTGCGCGAGGACATCCAGTTCCAATGGCACAACACCGGCCAGTGGAGGGACTTCGGCGCATTCCTTGCGGCGATGAACCACAAGCACCGCAAGAACATCCGCCAGGAGCGCGCCAAGCTGGCGCGTACCGGCGTGACCTACCGGATCGTGCATGGCGACGAGGCGAGCGAGGAGGACCTGCTGGCGATGCACGGCTTCTACCTGCAGACCTTTGCCGAGTACGGCAACGCACCGGCGCTCACGTTGCCGTTCCTGCGCCACCTGGCTACCCGGATGCCGCGCCAGCTGGTGATCTTCCTGGCCGTGATCGACGATGCGCCCGTGGCCGGCGCGCTGTGCCTGCGTGGCACCGACACCCTGTACGGCCGTTACTGGGGCGGGGCCACCCTGCCCGGCCTGCATTTTGAAACCTGTTACTACCAGGGCATCGAGTACTGCCTGCGCGAAGGCCTGGCCCGTTTCGAGCCCGGTGCGCAGGGCGAGCACAAGCTGGCGCGCGGCTTCCTGCCGCAGACGGTGCGCAGCCGCCACTGGGTGGCCGAGCCCGCCTTTGCCGAAGCGCTGGCCGACTGGTGCGGGCACGAGCGCGACGAGGTGGCGCGCTATGCGCAGACGCTCGCCGGGCACAGTCCGTTCCGACAGGATCCCTGAGACCCGGCGGGCGGACGCCGTGAGCCGTGCCTCAGGTGCATTGCCACAGGTGCGCACTGACCGCGCATCGATCGCACCAGTACGTGTAGAGCATGCCCCCGCTCCCCCACAGAAGGATGCCGCCGTCGACGGTGGGAAGAACGGAATCGAGCTGCATCACCACTGGCATGGCCGCCCCACAATCCGGGCACGGCGGATACTGCGCGGACTGCACCCAGCTCGGCGCACCGCCCACACGCGAGAGGTTTTCGTCACCGTTGGATACCCCCCAATCCTGCTCCCGCCAGCGTTGCCCGGGCAGCGACACCAGCTCAACGTCGGCCTCCATCAGCACCCCGCACCCCTCGACATCCTCGGCAGGCACATCACGGCACTGGCTCGGGTGCGCCTGTGGAAGCCCCTCGGCGGCATGCCGGTAGAAGAGCGGCCCGATGCCACTCCAGCCGCAGCACTCAAGGCACAGGCCCAGCGTCAGCACGCCCCCGGCCGTGGCGCCCACGTGCCGCGCTTCCAGCGACAGCAACCGCTGCAACGGTGCGTGGCACACGCCGCACAGGGCCTGCAGATGCCCACCCATGTGGGCGTGCCCGCGTGATTCGCCCTGGTTCCAGGTGGCATGCAGGCGCCAGAGCCGCCGACGCCACGGTGCTGAATCCGCGCCCTGGGCCGCCCGCTGTGCGGCCGCGAAACGCAGGTGCAGCGGTTGGTCGGTGTGCAGCGGCGCGCCGG
>NZ_QAIW01000438.1:11419-12868 GCF_003061285.1 Stenotrophomonas sp. HMWF003
TCCAGATAGGCCAGCGCCTGGTCCCGTACGGTTACCTGCCTGCTTTTGACCAGAGCCAAGGCCCGATCGACGCCGTCCCGCCCTTCCGCCGCCTCCAGCGCAACTGCCCATCGCGCAGCCACATCCGCCGGCAGCCCGCGCCAGGGATGGGTCCCCGCACATCCCTGCTGCCCGGCCACCGCAAGCAGAGCCTCCCAATCGTCGACCAGCACATCGCAGGCCTGGTACAGGGCGTAGCCCACGATCTGGCGTGCCTGTCGGTGCGCCGGGTCGCCCAGGAGCGTTCGCCATGCGGCCTCCACCACGGCGACCAGCCGATCATCCGTCAACAGGCCCAGTGCACGGTCCAGGAATGTTGCGGGCGTGCAATCGCGCCGCATGGACTGCATCAACAGCGCCTCAAGGGCGGCGGGATCCTGCTCGGCCAGGTCCAGCATCGGGCTGACACTGTCGGCGCGATGACCATCGCACGCATGCCGGGAGAGAATGTTGTCAATCAGGGGATTCATGCAGTGGGCAACACGCCGGACGGGCCGCAAAGTCTGAGCCGGTCGCGCGCGTTTGGGAAATGCACCACCGCCCACGAGCGCATGGCCGCCGAGGCCGCGTAGTCAGGGCTTACACTTCCCTTATGACCCGCTCGCTTCCTTGGCGCCTGGCCGACGCGCACGACGCCCCCTTCCCTTCTGCCGAAACCGCGCTGCGCGAACCAGACGGACTGCTGGCCGTCGGCGGCGACCTGACGCCGGTGCGCCTGCTCAACGCCTATGCCGGCGGCGTGTTCCCGTGGTTTTCCGACGGGCAGCCGCTGCTGTGGTGGTCGCCAGACCCGCGCATGGTGTTCCGCACCGACGGCGTGCGCCTGTCGTCGCGGTTCCGCCGCAGCCTGCGCGCCAGTTCGTGGGTAGTGCGTGCCGATACCCGCTTTGCCGAGGTGATCGCCGCTTGTGCGACCAGCTTTCGCCCGGGCCAGGACGGCACGTGGATCACCGATGCGATGCGCGAGGCATATGTGGCCCTGCACCGGATGGGGCACGCGCATTCGGTGGAAGTGTTCGAGGGCGAGCGGCTGGTGGGCGGCATCTACGGCGTGGCGATCGGGCAGATGTTCTTTGGCGAAAGCATGTTCAGTGCGGCCAGCGGTGGCTCCAAGGTGGCGTTGGCCGCATTGGCCCATCGCCTGGCACAGTGGGGTTGGCCATTGATCGATGCGCAGGTGGAGAACGACCACCTGCTGAGCATGGGCGCTGAACATTGGTCGCGTGCGCGCTTCCTGGCGCTGGTGCGGGAGCAGGTGCGCCGCGATGCACCGGCCGGGAGCTGGACCGAGCGGTTTGGTGAGATGGCCGCTGCGGCGCTGGCTTAGCCGGGATCGTGAGGAGCCGGCCAGCGGCCGGTGTCGGCTGGCGCGTCCGACAGTGTGGTGAGCCGGCCAGCGGCCGGCGTCGG
>NZ_QAIW01000046.1:0-7181 GCF_003061285.1 Stenotrophomonas sp. HMWF003
GTGCTCGCCCACGCGCGCCGCGCTGCTCTCCGGCCGCAACCACCATGCGGTGGCCATGGGCCACATCACCGAAACCGCCACACCCGCGCCCGGTTACCGCTCCACCCGCCCCAACTCGGCCGTGCCACTGCCGGAGATCCTGCGCCAGAACGGCTACAACACCGCCCAGTTCGGCAAGTGCCACGAAGTGCCGGTGTGGGAATCCGGGCCCACCGGCCCGTTCGACCATTGGCCGGCCTTCAGCGGCTTCGAGCGCTTCTACGGCTTCATCGGCGGCGAGACCAACCAGTGGACGCCCGCGCTGATCGACGGCGTGTCCACCGTCGAGGCACCGCTGGACCCGGGCTACCACCTCATGCCCGACCTGGCCGACAAAGCCATCGACTATGTGCGCCTGCAGAAGAGCCTGACCCCGGACAAACCCTTCTTCGTGTACTTCGCGCCCGGTGCCACGCACGCACCGCACCACGTGCCCAAGGACTGGATCGCCAAGTACAAGGGCAGCTTCGACCAAGGCTGGGACGCACTGCGCGAGGCCACTTTCGCCCGCCAGCGCGAACTGGGCGTCATCCCCGCCGATGCGGTGCTCACCCCGCGCCCGGACGGCATCCCCGCCTGGGACGACATGCCCGACGAGCTCAAGCCGATCCTGGCGCATCAGATGGAGGTGTATGCCGCGTTCCTCGAATACGCCGACCACCACACCGGCCGGGTGATCGACGCGCTGGAGGAACTGGGCGTGCTGGATGACACCCTGGTCTACTTCATCATCGGCGACAACGGCGCCTCGGCCGAGGGCGGCATCAACGGCGCCTTCATGCTCACCACCGCCTCCAACGGCGGCGCCGAGTACGAAACCGCCGCATTCTGGAAACAGCACCTGGACGAGGTGGGCGGGCCCACGGCCTACAACCACTACGCCGTCGGCTGGGCCCATGCGCTGTGCACGCCCTACCAGTGGACCAAGCAGGTGGCCTCGCATTACGGCGGCACGCGCAACGGCACCATCGTGCATTGGCCCGCGCGCATCTCCGGCAGCGGCGAGCTGCGCAGCCAGTGGCACCACGTCATCGACGTGGCACCCACCATCCTCGACCTGGCCGGGCTGGCGCAGCCGCATACCGTCAACGGCGTCACCCAGGTGCCGATGCACGGCGTGTCCATGGCCTATACCTTCAACGACGCCGAAGCCGACGAACGCCACCTCACCCAGTACTTCGAGATCATGGGCAACCGCGGCATCTACCACGACGGCTGGACCGCGCAGACCAAGCACCGCACCCCGTGGGACGTGGTGGCCAAGGGCGTGGATTTCTCGCAGGACGTCTGGGAGCTCTACGACACCCGCACGGACTGGACCCAGTCGGACAACCTGGCTGCCGCCCAGCCGGACAAACTGGCCGAACTGCAGCAGCTGTTCCTGATCGAGGCGGTGCGGCACAACGTCCTGCCCATCGACGACCGCGCCGCCGAGCGCATGAATCCCCAGCTCGCCGGCCGCCCTACCCTGACCACCGGCGACACCCTGCGCCTGTATCCCGGCATGACCCGCCTCGGCGAAAACGTGGCGATCAACGTCAAGAACCGCTCCTACGCGGTCACCGCCGAGATCGACGCCCCGGCCGAGGGGCAGCTCAATGGCGCCATCATCGCCCAGGGCGGGCGCACCGGCGGCTGGTCGTTCTTTGCCGAGAACGGCAAGCTGGGCTACCACTACAACCACTGCGGGCTGCTGCGCAAAACCGTGCTGTCCGAGGCGGAGATCGGCACCGGGCGCCACCAGGTACGGGCCGAGTTTGCCTACGCCGGTGGCGGCATCGGCCGCGGTGGCACGGTCACCCTATACATCGATGGCACGGCGGTGGGCAGCGGCGCGATCGAGCGCACCCATCCGCTGTACTACTCCTTCGATGAAGGCCTGGACGTGGGCATCGACACCGGCATGCCCGTCTACGAGGGCTATCTAACCGAGCGCGGCAAGTTCAACGGCACCATCCAGTGGGCCGAGATCCAGCTGGACCAGGACGACCACTCGCACATGATCGACCCCGAGGACCATCTGGCGGCGGTGATGCGGCATCAGTAGCGGGGCGCGAGCAGGCGCGGTGCGTCACTGCCGGTCCCGCGAGGCTACAGCAGCACCTGCCGCGTGCTGGCCAGATAGCGATGAATGTCCTTTTCCACCGTCTCATCGATCATGTAGACCGGCCGCTGGCCATTGGGGCAGCGCAGCCGCGGGGTGGTCCCGAACAACCGGCAGATCAGCGGGCGCTCCTGGTAGATCTCGCACCCCTGCTTGCCCAGGTAGGGGCAGCTGAGCTCGGCCAGGGCCGCATCATGCTCGGCCTCGCTTTTGACCGGGAGGCGCGCCATCTCCTCGGTCGACACAGTGACCGGGCCACAGCAGTCGTGGCAGCCGACAATGCACCGGAAGGACGGGATCTGATCGCGCAGCCGCAGTAGGGTGTCGCTGTTCGTGTAGGGCATTGCGATGAGCCTCGGCCAGGCATCGACGGTAGGGCATTTTACTCCCCCGGCCGTCGCGATGTTGCAGGGCACCGCCGGACGCGCTGGATGACCCGCGCCTGGCGGAGCGCGCCCCACCCGGCGGGTTGATGCCGATCAGGCGACCGGTGACTCAAGCGCCGTCACGCGTCGCCCCTGCAGGTACAGCACCATCACCGCCAGCACCGCAGCCCCTGCCCCCGTCAGCGGGACGAACGCCAAGGTCGCAAAGCCGATCGTGACGCTGCCCAGCGCACCGCCCAGCGCCGTCCCGAGATTGAAGGAGGCGATGTTCAGCCCCGCCGCCACCGAACTGTAGCCGGGAATGAAGCGCTGGGCCTGCCTGAGCAGTCGCAGGGTCAGCAGCGTCACGATGGAGAAGAAGCAGACGCCCAATGTGCCGACCAGAATCATCATCACCACCGGCATGCGCGCGAAGCCGTACAACCCGAGCAGGTTCAGCGCCAATGCGCCCAGCGCCAGCCGCAGGCTGCGATCCACGTCCATGGCGTCGGCAAGGACGCCGCCCAGCAGATTGCCGACGATGGCACACAGGCCGAACAGCAGCATCCCCAGGCTCAGCCACTGCACATCCACCGCCGTCACCTGCTGCAGGTACGGCGAGACGAAGGTAAAGAACGAGAACGTGGCGATGCTGACGAGCGCGCCGATACCGGCGGTGATCAACAGCTGCGAATGGGTGATGGCCTTGATGCCCTTCCACGCGCCACGCCCGGCTGCATCCACTCCGGCCTCGCCGCGCGGCATGCACAGCGCCAGCCCCAGCATGCCCGCCACACTGAGCACGCCGATCGCCGCGAAAACCACGCGCCAGGACCACAGGCTTCCCAGGTACGTGCCAAGGGGAACGCCGATGGCCAGTGCGAGCGTCAAACCGATCCACACCACCGACAGCGCCCGGCCTGAGCGCTGTGGATCCACCAGCCGGGTGGCGGCGTCGGAGGCCACCGCCATGAAGACGCCGTGGCCCAGGCCGACCACGAAGCGGATGGCCAGCAGGACCACCAGCGTGGGCGATGCACTCATCAGCAGGCTGCCCACCGCCAGCAACGCCGTGGCCAGCAGCAGGATCTGCCTGTCCCGCCAGTGGGCGACCAGTGCCGTGATGAACGGTGCGCCGATGGCCGCGCCCAGTGCGTAGGCCGCGATGGCCGTGCCGACCAGCGAGATCGGCGCGCCAAGGTCATCGGCAATGGCGGTCAGCAGACCCGCGACGATGAACTCGGAAAGGCCGAACGCGAATGCGCACAGCGAAAACACATAGATGGCGGCAGGCATTGCAGATCCTCAACAGCGGGGCTGCCGAAGACTAGGGGCTTGCCTGGCGCGGGTGAAGGACTGTCTGCATACCGCACCAAGACGCGGTGCATCTCATCCGCTCAGGGCGGTGACAGGGCGTCCAGCACAGCGTGTATCAAGCGGTCGCGGATCGCTGACGCCCGGGTCGCGTTCCACCCCATGAACAGGTCCAGCCGGGCCATCTCGTCAGGCGCCTCCACCTGCAACGGGCGGAACACCACGTCTTCCCGCGCATCGGTGGCTACCGACGCGGGCAGCAGCGCGACACCGAACCCGGCGGCAACCAGGGCCACCAGGGTCTGCATCTGCCGGCCGTGCTGCACGATGTTGGGCACGAACCCTGCTGCCTGGCACAGGCCGATAAGCTGGTCATGGAAGCCCATGCCAAGCGTCCGCGGTGAGGCGACGAACGCCTCGTCCCTGAGCGAGGCCAGCGCAACGCTCGGGGCCGCCTCCAGCCGATGGCCGGCGGGCAGCGCGACGACGATCGGCTCACTGGACAAGGCCGCCATGCGCAAGTGCGGGGTAGACGTGCCTGGCGTCCGCATGAATCCGATATCCGCCCTGCCCTGCTCCAGGGCGACGACCTGCTCCTGGGTAGTGGCCTCCACCATGGTGAACGAAACGCCGGGCCACGCACTCCGAAACGCGCGAAGGGCGCGCAGCACAGGGGCGTAGGGTGCAATGTTGATGAAGGTCAGCGTGAGGTGGCCCTCGATGCCCTGCGCAACCCGTCGCGTCTGCGCCACGCCCTCGTCCAATGCGCGCAGGGTGCTGCGCGCCGTGACCAGGAACGCCACACCCGCCGGGGTCAACGCAACGCTGCGGTTGGTGCGCACGAACAGAGGCGCACCCACGGCACTCTCAAGCTTGCGGATCGCCTGGCTCAGCGGAGGCTGGGCCATGTGCAGCCGCTCGGCAGCACGATTGAAGTGCAGCTCTTCAGCAACCGCGACGAACTGTTGGAGCAGGCGGGTCTCGATCACTGCAACGCCACACCTTGTGTCTGCCTGGATTGGGCCGGTGCAACATAGCAAATCACTGCGCTGCGGGCGCGCATTCTTGCCCAGGGCGCAAACCGGAGAGCCAACGCTTTAGGCGGCGCAGGCCTGCCTGCAACCGCCTGCCGCGCGTCGGACCGTGTAGTCGATCTGTTCCCGACCGCACTGTCTGGCATGAATGGGTAAACCCGTTCCAAGAGGGTGAAAAGCGGCGAACGGGTCGTGTAGCAGGCCTTCACGGACCTGCGCACCACCCTAACGAGAGAGCGCCTAGCTTCAGCGCTCCACCCACCACCAACCCGGAGCATCCTCATGGCGATCAAGACCGCAGAAGACCTGTTCATTCACGAACTGTCGGACATTTACAGCGCGGAGAAGCAGATGGCCAAGGCGCTTCCCCGCCTTGCGCGCGCCGCCACCGACCCGGACCTGGCCGCCGCCTTCGAAACCCACCTGGAAGAAACCCAGGGCCAGATCGAACGCATCGACCAGGTGGTCGAGCTGCTGGGCATCCGGCTCAAGCGCATCAAGTGCGCGGCCATGGAGGGGTTGGTTGAGGAAGGCAAGGAAGCCATCGACAGCATCGAGGAAGGCCCCGTGCGCGATGCCGCGCTTATCGGCGGTGCCCAGAAGGTTGAACACTACGAAATCGCGTCCTACGGCACCATCGCTGCCCTCGCCAAGCAGCTGGGTTACAAGGACGCGCTGCCGCTCCTGCTGGAAACTCTGGAAGAAGAAAAGGCAACCGATGAGAAGCTGACGATCCTGGCCAAGTCCGGCGGCAATGCCAAGGCCGCGAAGGCGGCTTGAGGCCCAGGGCGATCAACAGGGACGGAGACGGTCTGCCGGCGGCCCCTTTTCCGGCGAGCTGAAGTGGCTGTACAGGGGGAGCGGCATGGACCGCCGCTCCTTCACCACACTTCGCCCAGCGCAGGACCCCTGGCGAGGCGGGACGCTCCGGCGCTTTCCAGCCCCGGAAACGACGATGGCCCGACATCGCGCCGGGCCATTATGATGCCAAGAACCCTGGATGTACGCGTCACACGCTGCCGCTCATCTCCATCTGGGCCTCATTTCGCCCGCTTGCGGCACGCGATGCTTGCCGGGAAGCCGCCGGATGCAGAGCATCGTCAGCGGCCAGGTCGCTTTCGTGAGAACCAGCACCTTTGTGTTCAAGGCTCTCCTGCACCGCTGCGAGCAATCGGCTGGCACAGCGGACGGCGCTCCCAAGGGCCGGGTCCAGCCCCACGAGGTAAACGAAGCAGCCGTCGAACTTCGCCGACGCGGTCTCCAAGCCCTCTGAATACGCCATTTCGCGCTTGAGCGCCTTGAACCAGCGCTTGGGTGGCTCGGCGGCCAGCTCGATCACGACGGCGGCTTCGCCGAAGCCCAGCGGCATCGCTTCGATCCTCAGTACCTGGGGGTTTGACGGGGTCTTTTGTCTGGCGGCCATTGCCCTTCTCCTCTGGAACAATGACGGAAAAGTATCCTCAGCAGGCGCCAAGAGCGCGTCAAAATTTGCTGACCGCCGGCGCGGTTTTTTCTTCATCGTCCTGCGGGGGCGCCGCGTAGGCACGCAGAAAGAGCGCGACGGTGACAACGCTTCTGTCAGGGCGCAGACACCCCTGACATCCGCGCCAGCACATCCGCCCGGCAGACATCCAGAAGTTCGTCCGCCAGCGCCGAATCGTCCGGGCAGGACCGGGACAGCACCATCGCCCCAACAGCCTGCGCCATCAAGGCAATCCGCCGCGCGCGCGCCTGTTCGGCGGTGGAGGCGTCGGCCTGCTCTTCCGGCGTGGAAGCGACCGCCAGCTGCGCCTCGATACCTGCCGCAAAGGCCGCCTTGACCCCCGCCGGCTGACGCGCCGCGTCGGTGCACAGCGCTGCCATGGTGCAGCCCTGGCCTGGCGCGTCCCGGTGCGCGCGGGACAGGTAGTAGCGCACGAAGCTCTCCCGATCCGTGCCGGCCGCGGCCTCGGCCGATTTGGCCAGGCCGCAGCTCGCCGCCTCGGCCATCAGGTCGGCCTTCGACCCGAAGTGCTTGTAGAAGCCGCCGTGGGTGAAGCCGGCAGCCGCCATCAGATCGGCCACGCCCACACCGTCGTAGCCCCGCTCCCGGAACAGCGTGGAAGCGGTGTCGACGATGTGCGCCCGGTTGGCCTGCGCCTGTGCCTTGGTGACCTTCATGACCCGGTCTCTCTTCACGCTCTGCTTTGGTGAAGCGCACTTTACCACGATAGATGACCACCATCATCAAACCGTTGACATCTAAGATTACGGTCATCATCATTGCCCCACACCGTCAGCCGCCGCTACCGCCGGGCGGGCCTTCCCCCCTCAACAATCACGACC
>NZ_QAIW01000439.1:0-728 GCF_003061285.1 Stenotrophomonas sp. HMWF003
AGGATGCGCACCGCGCGCACCGCGCGCACCTGCACCACGGCTACGTCGACGTGGCGCCCGACGGGCCGTTCGATGCGGCGGCCTGCCTGCTCACCCTGCATTTCGTGCCGCCGCAGGAACGCGTGCCGACGCTGGGTGCGTTGCATCGGCGCTTGCGCCCGGGCGCGCCGCTGGTCGTGGCGCACATGAGCTTCGAGCAGAACGACAGTGCGCGTGCGCGCTGGCTGCAACGCTACGCCGACTTTGCGATGTCCTCCGGCATCACGCCGGAGCAGGCCGAGCACGGTCGCGCCGCCGTCGCCGAGCACGTGCATATCCTGTCGCCGGCGCAGGACGAGGCACTGCTGCGCGAGGCCGGTTTCGGCCGGGTCGAGAGCTTCTACCAGGGCCTGGGTTTCCGCGGCTGGGTCGCGCTGGCGTAAGCGCCACGGCATGGTCACGCCGCGGTGGCTACGCTGGGTGCTGATACGCATGCAGGAGAACAGCATGACCCAGGTGTTCATCATCGGCGCCGCCGGCAAGGTGGGACGTCATCTCGTCAAGCAACTGGCCGACAAACAGCATCGCGTGCTCGCGCTGCATCGTCGTGCCGAGCAGGGCGCTGAACTGGGCGCCCTTGGCGCAACGCCGGTCACCGGCGACCTCACCGCCATCGACGCGGGCACCCTGGCGGGGCAGATGGCGGGAAGTGACGTCGTCGTCTTCACCGCCGGTGCGGGCGGTGCCGG
>NZ_QAIW01000439.1:738-1009 GCF_003061285.1 Stenotrophomonas sp. HMWF003
GCGCCGCTTCCTGCTGGTGTCGGCGTTCCCGGAAGCCGGCCGCAACAAGGCGATGGGCGGGGGTTTCGAAAATTACATGACGGTCAAGAAGCGCGCGGATGTGTATCTGGCCGCGACCGATCTGGACTGGGTGATCCTGCGCCCGGGCACCTTGAACGATGCGGCGGGCACCGGACGCGTCACGGCAGGCCCGGCAATCGCGTATGGCGATGTCCCGCGCGCCGATGTCGCCGCCACGCTGGTCGCGCTGGTGGAGCACCCCGACGTGCGT
>NZ_QAIW01000439.1:1019-5409 GCF_003061285.1 Stenotrophomonas sp. HMWF003
AGCGATCGCGCGGCTTGCCCGGCCGTAAGGGGGGCCGCCCGGTGCGGCAGTGATAAAATCGCGCTTCCACACCGCCGCACAGACGAGCACGCCATGAACGACGCCCCCTTCTATCCCATCGGCACCCCCGGCCAGCCCTGGGGCGCAGCGGAGAAGGCGCAGTGGCGTGCTCGCCAGGTGCCGCAGCGGCGCTATGCCGACGACGTGGTGCCGGCCATCGAGGCGCTGCGCGACGCCTTCGACGTGACCCAGTACGGCACGTTGGCGTACGCGCCGGACCAGTACCCGCTGTTCGCCGTGCGCAGCCGCGACTGGAATCCGGCGCTGCCGACGATGCTGGTCACCGGTGGCATCCACGGCTACGAAACCAGCGGCGTGCAGGGCGCACTGCAGTTCCTGCAGACCCGCGCAGCGGAGTATGCCGGCCGCGCCAACCTGCTGGTGGTGCCCTGCGTGAGCCCGTGGGGCTACGAGCGCATCCAGCGCTGGAACGCCGATGCGATCGATCCGAACCGCTCCTTCATGGCCAACAGCCCGGCCGCCGAATCGGCCGCGCTGATCGCCCTGGTCGCGCCGCTGCGCGGCAGCATCGCGATGCATATCGATCTGCACGAAACCACCGACAGCGATGAAACCGAGTTCCGCCCGGCCTTGGCCGCGCGCGACGGCAAGCCGTTCGCGCCGGGGCTGATCCCGGATGGCTTCTATCTGGTGGATGACAGCGAGAACCCGCAGCCGGCGTTCCAGACCGCCGTCAATGCCGCGGTCGAGCGGGTGACCCACATCGCCCCGGCCGATGACAAGGGCGAGATCATCGGTTCGCCGGTGGTGGCGCCGGGTGTGATCGAATATCCGCTGGAGAAGCTGGGCCTGTGCGCCAGTGTCAGTGGTGCCACGTACACCACCACCACCGAGGTCTACCCGGACAGCCCGCGCGCCACCCCGCAGCAGTGCAACGACGCCCAGGTGGCGGCGATCTGCGCGGCCATCGAGTACGCGCTGGCGCATTGAACGAGCGTAGTGCCGGGCTCTGCCCGGCAAGCGTCCAATCCGCCGCGCAGTGCCGGGCTCTGCCCGGCAAGCGTCCAAATCCGCCGCGTAGTGCCGGGCTCTGCCCGGCAACTGCGGCAGCGGGGCAGAGCCCCGCTCTACGGGGCAACCGCCGCAGCGGGGCACGCATTGCAGCGGGGCACGCACTGCAGCGGGGCAGAGCCCCGCTCTACGGGGTGCGGTGCAGGAATTCGTCCAGCAGCCATAGCGCGGCCGGCCCTAGGGTTCCGCCCTTGCGCCACACTGCGTCGCAGGCCACCAGCTTCGGCCAGCCGGGCAGGGCCAGTTCCACCAGCTGCCCGCGTCCGTACCGCGTGACCAGGGTGCGCGGCAGTTCGGCCCAGCCGAAGCCGTCTTCGGCCATCTCCAGCACCATCAGGTAATCCGTCGCCGACCAGCTGCGCCCACGGGCCGGGCCGCTGCGCTGATCGTCGCCGCTCAGGCAGATCCGGCGATGGCCGGCCAGATGCGATTCGTCCGGGGCCGCGATCTGCGCCAGCGCGTGCTGCCTTGCCACGAACACCGCCATTTCCGCGCGCAACGGCAGCGCACGCACAGTAAGGTCCGACGGATACTGCGTCTGCTGCGGCACCAGCCCCAGGTGCGCGCGGCCCCGCTGCACGACATCGAGCACCTCGCTGCCTTCGGCATCCAGCCATTCCAGCTCGATGTCCGGGAAACGCTGCTCGAACCGACGCAGCAGATGCTGGTCGGGGTTGAGCTGGTAGATATCCGAGAACACCAGGCTCAGGCGCGGCTCGACCTCGTCGGCCAGCCGGATGCTGAGCTGCTCCAGGCGCTCGGCGGCCGCCAGGATTTCCTGCGCGTGGCCGAGTACCTTGCGGCCGTCTTCGGTGAGGACCGGATAACGGCTGCTGCGGTCGAACAGGGTGAGGCCCAGATCGGCCTCCAGCGTGGCGATCGCGGTGCTGATGGTCGATTGAGTCTTCTTCAGGCGGCGGGCGGCGGCGGAGAACGAGCCGAGTGCGGCGGCTTCGACGAAGGCGTGCAGGGATTCGGGGCCGTAGCGCATGGATGTATCGCCTTTGTCGATGGATTCCATCTTGGGAATGATGGAAAAGACGATGATAATGGGCGCGTCGTTTGGGTGCGATTGACCGGCGGCCGTACCGACCAACGGCTGGTACCTACCGGACTGCATGCCCGGGTTTACCGGACCACGTGCCGACCCGGTGTCGGCAGCCATGTCACCCGGCCAGCAGCGACGCACGCGCATCCGCCATCCCGGCCGATGCCCCGGTGCCCGGCCTCCCGCCGGTGCGCACCGGCCGTAATCAAGGAGCTTTCCATGCACACACAGGTGCATTCGCAATCCCGTGCCCGTGGCGGTCTGATCGCCTGGGCCTGCCTGACCGTGGCGATCGTCGCCGAAGTGGCAGGTACTTCGTTCATGGCCGATGCCGCCCGTCATGGCGGCCATCTTGGCTATGTCGTCATGGCCGTGGCCCTGGCCATTTCGTATTACTTCCTGGCGCTGTCGGTGCGCGCCATCGCGGTCGGGGTCGCCTACGCGGTGTGGGAAGGCCTCGGCCTGACCCTGCTCACGCTGGTCGGTATTTTCGTGTTCAAGGACAGCCTGTCCGTGCAGCAGATGATCGGCTTGGTGATGGCGGCTGTCGGCATCGTCTGCGTCACGCTCGGCGAGGAGCACGCGGCATGAACCTCACCGCCTTCCTGTTCGTGGTCTGCTCGGCCCTGATCGACATCGCGGCCAACATGATGGTCGCCAAATCCGATGGGTTCCGTAAGCCGGCCTGGGGGGTTGCCGCGATCGTGCTGGTCTGGATCGCCTTCGCGCTGCTCGGCCAGGCGGTCAAGACCCTGGACCTGGCCACCGCCTATGCGATGTGGGGCGCGATCGGCGTGATTGGCACGGCCCTCTGCGGGCGCGTGCTGTTCGGCAACCGGCTGCGTCCGATCGGCTGGATCGGCATCGCGCTGGTCACCGGCGCGGTGGTGGTGCTGTCCAGCCACTGAAGGCGCTCAGCGGAACAGCTGGTTCAGCGCCGCCCCGGACGCCGCGTCGGCAAAGCCATCGAAACGCCCTTCGTCGGCCAGCAGTGTCGAGGCGCGCATCATCCCGCCCCACGCGCTGCGCGCCATCGCGCCGCCCACGCTGACCCGGCGCACGCCCATGGCTGCGATATCCTGCAGCGTGAACGGCACGGCGCTGCCCACCAGCAGGTTCACGGGCTTCGGGGCCACTGCGGCAACCACCGCGTCGATCTGTTCGCGGGTGCTGATGCCCGGCGCATACAGGCAGTCCGCGCCGGCCGCGGCGTAGGCGCGCAGCCGCGCGATGGCATCGTCGAGGTCGGGCCGGCCGACGAAGAAATTCTCGGCCCGGCCGATCAGCAGCACGTCTTCGCCACTGCGGTCGATGGCGGCCCGTGCGGCGCGCACCCGTGCCACCGCCTCGTCGAGCGGTCGCAGCGGCGCAGCGGCATCGCCACTGGCGTCTTCAATGGACAGCCCGGCCACGCCGGTAGCGATGGCCTGTTCCACGGCACGCTCCACCGCCGCGGGATCCGCGCCGAAGCCGTCGCCGAAATCGGCATTCACCGGCAATGGCGTGGCGGCGGCCAGTTCGCGCAGGTGGGCCAGCGTCTCATCCAGTGAGAGCTGCCCATCCGGCTTACCCTGGCTCCATGCCACGCCGGAACTGGTGCTGGCCAGCGCAGCGAACCCGAGCCCGTGCAGGTAGCGCGCACTGCCCACGTCCCACGGGTTGGGCAACACGAAACAGCCGGCCGCATGCAGGGCGCGGAAGGCCGCGCGGCGGGGGCGGGGATCGAACGGCAGGGTGGTCATGGCGCGGACCCGGTAGGCGGTTCGACGATGGTACCGCCCTTGCGGGGGCCGCTCAGAACCCGATCGTGCCCTGCAGGTACACGGTGCGTGGCTGGCCGACGAACTTGCCGCCGTTGTTGTCGGTGGAGCGGGTGTAGTAGCGGCGGTCCAGCACGTTTTTCACCCCGATGGCCAGTTTCAGGTCATGCAGTGCCGGCCCGAAGTCGTACCCGGCGCGGACCGCCAGGGTGGAATAGCCCGGGATGTCGCCGAGGCGGCCGGTCGGATCTTCAGCAGTCACGTAGGCCGCGCCTTCGGTCGGCGTGCCGGGCGAGCGCTGCCCGGACTGGGCGAACAGGTCGGCATTGAAGGTCCAGCGGTCGATCGCGTAGCGGGCGCCGAACGAGCCCACCTGGCGGGAGTAGAGCGGCAGGTCGCGGCCGGCGAACACACCGGCGCGGGCGGTAGCCTCGGTCCAGGTGTAGGTCATCGACAGCTGCAGGCCTGCCAGCGCGTCACTGAGCTGGCC
>NZ_QAIW01000440.1:0-1935 GCF_003061285.1 Stenotrophomonas sp. HMWF003
GCGTTGGTTGGCGGGCCCGCACGCTGACCGCCGTTCGTTGGCGGCCCGCACGCTGACCGGGTAGTGCCGGCCGCTGGCCGGCTCCTCTTTCGGCCTGATATATCGGGAGCCGGCCAGCCGCCGGCACTACCGGGATGCGCGCACTGTTACCGGGCCGGCCAGCGGCCGGAATTACCGGGATGCGCGCACCGTTACGGGGCCGGCCAGCGGCCGGCACTACCGGATGCGCGCACTGTTACCGGGCAAGCCAGGGGCCGGCATTACCGGAATGCGTGCGCCTTGGCCGGTACCCCGGCCCACGGTTACGGGGCTGCGCGGTGTTACGCGGTTTCGGGGGCCGGCTTGTTCAGGCCCAGCCAGCCGCCGATGATGCCGCGGGCTTCGTCCACGCCCTGGCGGGCCGGACCGGAGAAGGTCTGCACGCTGACGGTGTCGCCGAACGAAGACTGCAGTTCCTTGCGCACCTTCTGCAGGGCAATGCCCTGCTGGCCACGGCCCAGCTTGTCGGCCTTGGTCAGCAGCGCGTGCGCGGGCAGGCCGCGCTGCACCGCATAGGCCAGCATCTGGCGGTCGTAATCCTTCAGCGGGTGACGGATGTCCATCACCACCACCAGGCCACGCAGCGCCTCGCGGGTACGGAAGTACTGGTCGATGAAGGCCTGCCAGTGGGCCTGCAGATCCAGCGGCACCTTGGCGTAGCCGTACCCGGGAAGGTCGACCAGCTTGGCCTCCGGGGTGACTTCGAAGAACACCAGCTGCTGGGTGCGGCCGGGGGTCTTGGAGACCCGGGCCAGGCTGTTCTGGCGGGTCAGGGCGTTGAGGGCGCTGGATTTGCCGGCGTTGGAGCGCCCGGCAAAGGCAACTTCGGCCCCGACATCCTCCGGCAATTGCCGGGTGTTGTGGGCCGAAAGCAGATAGTGGGCACGTTCGAGGAGCAATGACATGCCCATAGGATCGCATGTCCGGGCCGGATCCGCGCCGCCGCGGCCGGTTTTGCTGCACCCTGCGTTGACCGTGGCGTGAAAGCGCATGGATAATCGGGCGATCCCCGCGGGTGCACCCTGCACCTGCCAGGCCGGTCCACACGGAGCTTCCGCATGCGCCACGCTCGCGTTCTTGCCGTTTCCGCTGTTGCTGTATCGCTGCTGGCCGCTGTCGCGGTCGCCCAGACCTCGATCACGCCCCTGCCTGACAACGGGCCGATCAAGACCGCGTCGCTGGAGGTCGATTTCAGCAAGACCACCTGGGGGGATGCCAAGGCCGGCCAGACCAAGGCCGCCGCCTGCGCCGCCTGCCATTCGGCCGATGGCAACTCCACCGTGGAGATGTATCCCAGCATCGCCGGGCAGAGCGAACGCTATACCGCCCAGCAGATGGCCTTGATCGCCAACGGCCAGCGCACCTCCGGGGCCTCGGCGGCGATGGTGCCGTTCGTGCAGGACCTCACTCCGCAGGACATGCGCGACATCGGTGCGTATTTCGCAACGCAGAAGGCCAGCGCCGGGCTTGCCGACGATGGCCTGGTGGGCGAAGGTCCGTACGCCGGCAAGAAGTTCTACGAGATCGGGCAGCAGTTGTATCGCGGGGGCGATGCCGAACGCGGCATCCCGGCGTGCATGGCCTGCCACGGTCCCACCGGCGCCGGCAACCCGGGCCCGGCCTACCCGCATATCGGCGGGCAGCATGCGGCCTACGTGGCGCGCCGGCTGCAGGAGTACCAGGCCGGCACCACCCAGGAAACCGACAAGGCACACTTCCAGATCATGGCCACCATTGCAAAGCAGCTGACCGAGCAGGAGATCCAGACCCTGGGCAGCTACCTGCAGGGCCTGCACAACCGCGCCGACGATGTCGCCTCGGCCACCCCCGCACAACCGGCGAAGGCCCCGTAAGGACCGCTCGGCGGCGCAATGGCCGCCCCGCCCCCGTGGCGGG
>NZ_QAIW01000440.1:1953-2786 GCF_003061285.1 Stenotrophomonas sp. HMWF003
GCTGCTGGCCCTGAGCCCCCTGTCCACGCTGGCGGCCGCGCCGGTCGCGCTGGTCGAAGGCACCGACTACGAACTGATCGAACAGCCCGGCCCGTATGCGCCGCTGGCCGGCAAGGTCGAAGTGGTGGAAATGTTCGGCTACACCTGCCCGCATTGCGCGCGATTCGAGCCGCAGCTGGAAGCCTGGGCCGCCAAGCTGCCCAAGGATGTGCGCTTCACCCCGGTGCCGGCCGCGTTCGGCGGTGTCTGGGATTCGTTCGCACGCGCCTACTTCAGCGCCGACCAGCTGGGCGTGGCCAAGCGCAGCCATCGCGCCATGTTCGAGGCGTTGCATGAAAAGAACAGCCTGCCCATGCAGAACGTCTCGCCGGACGAGCTGGCCGTGTTCTACAAGGACTACGGCGTGGCACCGGAGCGCTTCCTGGCCACCATCAAGGGCGATGCGGTCGAGCAGAAGCTGAAGGCCGCCCGCGCCTTCGCCCAGCGCACCAAGGTGCCCGGCACCCCGGCCCTGGTGATCAATGGCCGTTACCTGGTCAAGGGTGACTCGTTCGAGGCGCTGCTGCGCAACGCCGACGCCCTCATCGTCAAGGCCCGCAGCGAACGCACGCGCTGAGTGCAGGCTCGCTGAACCGTCACACACCGTCCACGCCGGACGCGCGTTGGCGCATGCCATCATTCCCCTCTGGCCGGCACCCCGGGTGCCGGCCCCACCATGTTCATCCGCTGGAGATGCCTAGATGAAGACCCGTTTCGCGATTTCGCTGCTGGCCCTGCTGCCGATCCTGGCAGCCTGCAAGGCCCAGGACGGCACCGCCAACACCACCGCCCCG
>NZ_QAIW01000440.1:2886-10591 GCF_003061285.1 Stenotrophomonas sp. HMWF003
CGAAAACGGCCAGCCGTTCCAGCCGGCCGCCGGCAAGATCGAAGTGGCTGAGATCTTCGGCTACGTGTGCCCGGCCTGCGCCGCATTCCAGCCGCTGATCGGACCGTGGAAGGCCGGCCTGCCGAGCGACGTCAACTTCGTCTACGTGCCGGCCATGTTCGGCGGTACCTGGGACAACTACGCGCGTGCCTTCTATGCGGCACAGAGCATGGGCCTGCAGGAAAAGACCCATGAAGCGCTGTATTCGGCCATCCACGCCGAGCAGACCCTGAAGGGCGAGCGCGGTCGTGATTCGGTCGAGGACATCGCCGCCTTCTACGGCAAGCACGGTGCCGACGCCAAGCAGTTCGCCAGCACCATGAGCAGCTTCGCGGTGAATGCCAAGACCAATGCCGCCAAGCAGTTCGCCCAGCGCAGCCAGATCACCGGCACGCCGTCGGTGATCGTCAACGGCAAGTACCTGGTCAAGGGCAAGAGCTTCCCCGACATGCTGCGCATCGCCGATCACCTGATCGCCCGCGAACGCGCCGCCAAGGGCAACTGATTCCTACCGAGCCTGCCACCGTCGTGAATTCCCCCACCACGCGGACCCTGCGCCTGCTGACGGCCAACATCCAGGCCGGCAGCAGCACCCGCCGCTACAGCGACTATGTGACCCGCAGCTGGTCGCATGCGCTGCCGGCGGGGCGCAAGCGCACCAGCCTGGACGCCATTGCCCAGCTGGCGCGCGGTCATGACATCGTCGGCCTGCAGGAGGCCGATCCGGGCAGCCTGCGCTCGGGCTTCACCAACCAGACCCACTACCTGGCCGAGCGCGCCGGCTTCAATTACTGGAGCCACCAGCCCAACCGCCGCATGGGCGGGGTGGCGTCCAGCGCCAACGGCCTGCTGAGCAGGCTGGAGCCGGTGGAAGTACAGGACCACGCCCTGCCCGGCCGCATCGGCGGGCGCGGTGTGCTGCTGGCCAAGTTCGGCGAAGGCAGTGAAGGCCTGGCCGTTGCCGTGGCGCACCTGTCGCTGGGGACCAACTCGCGGATGTCGCAGTTGGCCTTCATTGCCGACCTGCTTACCGACCATCCCAACGCGGTGCTGATGGGCGATTTCAACTGCCTGGCCGATCGCCCGGAAATGCAGGCGCTGTACCAGAAGACCACCCTGCAACCGCCGGGCTGCGCGGTGCCGACGTTCCCGAGCTGGCGCCCGGACCGGGCCATCGACCACATCCTGCTCAGCACCGGCCTGCAGCAACGCAGCGCCGAAGCGGTCCCGGCCGCGTTTTCGGACCACCTGGCGCTGGCCATGGAAATCGACGTACCCAGCCACGCGCTGCGCTGACACGTCCGCATTTCCGCTGCATCAGATTCGTAGAGCCGGGCTCTGCCCGGCTGCATCTCCGCGACAGCCGGGCAGAGCCCGGCGCTACGGTCGCTGCATCTCCGCGACAGCCGGGCAGAGCCCGGCTCTACGGTCGCTGCATTTCCGCGATAGCCGGGCAGAGCCCGGCTCTACGTCGCTGCATTTCCGCGACAGCCGGGCAGAGCCCGGCGCTACGTCGCTGCATTTTCGCTTCAGCCTGGCATCGCGGGCGCGTAAACAGCCCCTCCACAGCCGTTATGCGCTAATGCTCCGGGTCTGCCGAGTTCGGCATCGAGAGCCTTCCCTCCCCATGAGCGCTGTGGAGTCGCCTCCCTACGAGGTACGCACGCTTCGACCGGTCTTCCTGCTTGCCGCCACGATCGTGGCGGCATTTGCCATTCTGGTCGCCGCGTTTCCCATCCAGTCCGGCAGCCTGCTGCTGGACGCGCAGACCTGGGCGTCGCGCAACGTCGGCTGGTACTACCTGCTGGCGATGACCGTGTACCTGGTCTTCGTGGTCGGCGTGGCCTTGTCCGGCTACGGCAACGTCAAGCTGGGCGCGGACCACGACGAACCGGAGTTCAGCTATCTGTCCTGGGCCGGCATGCTGTTCGCCGCCGGTATCAGCATCACGCTGTTCTTCTTCTGCGTGTCCGAACCGCTCACCCATTACCTGCTGCCCCCACAGGGCGGCGTGGGCGAAGGCGAAGCCAGCGCGCGCCAGGCGATGCAGCTGCTGTTCCTGCATTGGGGCCTGCACGGCTGGGGCGTGTTCGCGCTGGCTGCCATGGCACTGGCCTACTTCGCCTACCGCCACAACCTGCCGCTGGCGCTGCGCTCGGCGCTGTATCCGCTGATTGGCAAGCGCATCAACGGGCCCATCGGCTACACCGTGGATGCCCTGGGTATCGTCGCCACCGTGTTCGGGCTGGGCGCGGACATGGGCTTTGGCGTGCTGCACCTCAATGCCGGGCTCAACACCCTGTTCCCGGTGCCGCATGCGGCCTGGGTGCAGGTGGGGCTGATCGTGCTGATGATGGGCGCGGCGATTACCGTGGCGGTGTCCGGCGTGGAAAAAGGCGTGCGCTGGATGTCCAACATCAACATGCTGCTGGCGATCGGCCTGCTGCTGTTCATGCTGTTCGCCGGCCCCACCCAGTACCTGCTCAACGCGCTCATGCAGAACATGGGCGACTACCTGGGCAACGTGGTCGGCAAGAGTTTCGACGTGTATGCCTACGGCGGCCGCCCGGACTGGCTGGGCAACTGGACGGTGTTCTACTGGGCCTGGTGGATCGGCTGGGCGCCGTTCGTGGGGCTGTTCATCGCGCGCATCTCGCGCGGCCGCACCATCCGCGAGTTCGTGCTGGGCGTGCTGCTGATCCCGCTGGGCTTCACCCTGGCGTGGCTGTCGATCTTCGGCAACAGCGCGCTGGACCAGATCCTGCACCACGGCCACGCGCACCTGGCGCAGATGGCGGTGGATAACCCGCCCACCGTGCTGTACGCGCTGCTGGAAAGCTATCCGTGGAGCCGCGCGGTCATCGCGGTCACGGTGATTGTCAGCTTCGTGTTCTTCGTCACCTCGGCCGACTCGGGCACGGTGGTGCTGTCCACGCTGTCCTCGCATGGCGGCGCCCCGGAAGACGACGGCCCGCGCTGGCTGCGCGTGTTCTGGGGGGTGATGACCGCGCTGGTCACCGCCGGACTGCTGCTGGCCGGCAGCATGGATGCGCTCAAGTCGGCGGTGGTGCTGGCCTCGTTGCCGTTCTCGGTGGTGCTGCTGCTGATGATCTGGGGCCTCACCCGCGCCCTGGGCGAGGAATCGCAGCGCAAGAAGGCCTCGCAGTATTCGCCGATCCCGCTGATCGGGCAGTCGCGGCACCAGCGTGGCTGGCGCCAGCGCATCACCCAGGCCGTGCATTTCCCGGTGCGCGACGAGGTGTACCGGTTCATGGACACCGACGTGAAACCGGCCATCGAAGCGGTGGCCGCGCAGCTGGGCGAACAGGGCCTGGACGTACAGACGAAGTTCGAGCCCGGCCAGATGGAACTGACCGTGGACCATGGCGAGCAGCAGGTGTTCACCTACCAGGTGATCATGCGCGGCTACCTCACCCCGTCGTTCGCCGCACAGCGCTTCCGCAACCTGCGCTACTACCGCGCCGAAGTGCACCTCTATGAAGGTGGACAGGACTACGAGCTGTTCGGCTACAGCCGGCAGCAGATCATCAACGACATCATCGACCAGTACGAGCGCCACCTGCAGTTCCTGCATCTGACCCGTTGAACTGCTGGTCTCCCGCTGCAAAGGAGTCATCGACATGCCTACATTCCCCGACCAACAGCTCTACATCGGCGGCCGCTACGTTCCCTCGCAGGGCGGACGCACCTTCGAGGTCGTCAACCCGGCCACCGGCGCGGTGCTGGCCAAGGTGCACAGCGCCAACAGCGACGACCTGGATGCGGCCGTTGAAAGCGCACAGGCCGGCCAGAAGGTGTGGGCCGCACTGACCACGGTGGAACGCTCGCGCATCCTGCTCCGCGCCGTCGCCCTGCTGCGCGAGCGCAACGACGCGCTGGCCGAGCTGGAAACGCTCAACACCGGCAAGCCGCTCAGCGAAACCCGCAGCGTGGACATCGTCACCGGCGCCGACGTGCTGGAGTACTACGCCGGGGTGATGCACGGGCTGGAAGGCAGCCAGGTGCCGCTGCGCGACGGCAGTTTCTTCTACACCCGGCAGGAGCCGCTGGGCGTGGTCGGCGCGATCGGCGCATGGAACTACCCGATCCAGATCGCCCTGTGGAAGGCCGCCCCGGCGCTGGCCGCCGGCAACGCGATGATCTTCAAGCCCAGCGAAGTGACGCCGCTGACCGCGCTGAAGCTGGCCGAGATCTTCACCGAAGCCGGCCTGCCCGATGGCGTGTTCAACGTGCTGCCCGGCGATGGCGCGGGCGTGGGCACGGCACTGACCGAGCACCCCGGCATCGAGAAGATCTCCTTCACCGGTGGCACCAGCACCGGGCGCAAGGTGATGGCCAGCGCCTCCAGTTCCACCCTCAAGGAAGTGACCATGGAACTGGGCGGCAAGTCGCCGCTGATCGTCTGCGCCGACGCCGACATCGAGCTCGCCGCCGACGTGGCGATGATGGCCAACTTCTACAGCTCCGGGCAGGTCTGCACCAACGGCACCCGCGTGTTCGTACCGCAGGCGCTGCTCACCGACTTCGAGCAGGCGTTGAGCGAACGGATCGCGCGCATCCGCATTGGCGACCCGTTGAACGAGGACACCAACTTCGGCCCGCTGGTCAGCACCGCGCACATGCAGCGCGTGCTGGACCACATTGCCAGCGGCAAGGCCGAAGGCGCGCGCCTGGTCTGTGGTGGCGAGCGGCTCACCGACGGTGCGTTGGGCAAGGGCTGCTATGTGGCCCCCACCGTGTTCAGCGACTGCCGCGATGACATGCGCATCGTGCGCGAGGAAATCTTCGGGCCGGTCCTGAGCCTGCTGGCCTACCAGACCGAAGAGGAGGCCGTGCGCCGCGCCAACGCCACCGAGTACGGCCTGGCCGCGGGCGTGGTGAGCAGCGACCTGAGCCGCGCGCACCGCCTGATCCACCAGCTGGAGGCCGGCATCTGCTGGGTCAACTGCTGGGGCGAATCGCCGGCGCAGATGCCGGTGGGCGGCTACAAGCAGTCCGGCGTGGGCCGCGAGAACGGCCTGGCCACGCTGCGCGCCTACACCCGCACCAAGTCCATCCAGATCGAACTGGACCGCTACGCGTCGGTGTTCTGAACCGGCCTGACAGGAGACCACCGCGATGAAGCGCGAATACGACTACATCATCATCGGCGCCGGCTCGGCCGGCAACACGCTGGCCGCGCGCCTCACCGAGGACGCCGGCGTGAGCGTGCTGCTGCTGGAAGCCGGCGGCCCCGACTACCGCCTGGATTTCCGCACCCAGATGCCGGCCGCGCTGGCCTACCCGCTGCAGGGCCGCCGCTACAACTGGGCCTATGAAACCGAGCCGGAACCGCACATGGACGACCGGCGCATGGAGTGCGGGCGCGGCAAGGGCCTGGGCGGCTCGTCGCTGATCAACGGCATGTGCTACATCCGCGGCAACGCGCTGGACTTCGACAACTGGGCCCGCTTCGACGGCCTGGAAGACTGGAGCTACCACGACGTGCTGCCGTACTTCCGCAAGGCCGAAACGCGCGACATCGGCCCCAACGATTACCACGGCGGCGACGGCCCGGTGAGCGTGGCCACGCCGAAGAACGGCAACAACGTGCTGTTCCACGCAATGGTGGAGGCTGGCGTGCAGGCCGGCTACCCGCGCACCGACGACCTCAACGGCTACCAGCAGGAAGGCTTCGGCCCGATGGACCGCACCGTGACCCCGCGCGGCCGCCGTTCCAGCACCGCACGCGGCTACCTGGACATGGCCAAGGACCGCGCCGGGCTGGAGATCGTGGTGCATGCCACCACCGACCGCATCCTGTTCGCCGGCAAGCGCGCGGTGGGCGTGCGCTACCTGGCCGGCAACAGCGCCACGCCGATCGACGCCACCGCACGTCGCGAGGTGCTGCTGTGCGCCGGCGCCATCGCCTCGCCGCAGATTCTGCAGCGCTCCGGCGTGGGCGCCCCGGCGCTGCTGGCCGCGCTTGGCGTGCCGCTGGTGCATGACCTGCCCGGCGTGGGCGAGAACCTGCAGGACCACCTGGAGGTGTACATGCAGTACGCCTGCAAGAAGCCGGTGTCGCTGTACCCGGCATTGCAGTGGTGGAACCAGCCGGCCATCGGCGCGGAGTGGCTGTTTGCCGGCACCGGCATCGGTGCCAGCAACCAGTTCGAAGCCGGCGGCTTCATCCGCACCCGCGATGATTTCGAGTGGCCGAACATCCAGTACCACTTCCTGCCGGTGGCGATCAATTACAACGGCACCAATGCGGTCAAGGAACACGGGTTCCAGGCGCATGTGGGGTCGATGCGCACGCCCAGCCGCGGCCGCGTGCATGCGAAATCGCTGGACCCGCATGCGCATCCGTCGATCCTGTTCAACTACCAGTCCACCGACCAGGACTGGCAGGAATTCCGCGACGCCATCCGCATCACCCGCGAGATCATCGCCCAGCCCGCGCTGGACGAGTACCGCGGCCGCGAGATCAGTCCGAGTGCGGACTGCAGGACCGATGCGGAGCTGGATGCGTTCGTGCGCGCCCGTGCCGAGACCGCCTACCACCCGTCGTGCTCCTGCGCGATGGGCACCGACGCAATGAGCGTGGTGGACGGCCAGGGCCGCGTGCACGGCATGGAAAGCCTGCGCGTGGTGGACGCCTCGATCATGCCGCGCATCATCACCGGCAACCTCAACGCCACCACCATCATGATCGCCGAGAAGATCGCCGACCGCATCCGCGGCCGCGCCCCGCTGCCACGCAGCACGGCGGACTACTACGTAGCCGGGGACGCGCCGGTAAGGAACCGGTAGAGCCGGGCTCTGCCCGGCTGCCCCGTATCCCGGCACCACGCAGCCGGGCAGAGCCCGGCGCTACCCGGCTACTCCGTATGCCAGCACCACGCAGCCGGGCAGAGCCCGGCGCTACCCGGCTACCCCGTATCCCAGCACCGCGCAGCCGGGCAGAGCCCGGCGCTACCCGGCTACCCCGTATCCCGGCACCGCGCAGCCGGGCAGAGCCCGGCGCTACGCCATCACCGGCGCCACCCGCCGTGCCGTCACCGTACTCCCCACCGACGCCACCACCGTGCAGCCGATGGCGGCCCACTGCAGCAGGGTGAGGTGTTCGGCCAGCAGACCCATCGCCAGCAGCGCGGCCACCGCCGGTTCCATGCTGATCAGGATGCCGAAGGTCTCCTTCGGCAACCGCTTCAACGCCATCATCTCCAGCGACATCGGAATCGCGCTGGAGACAATCGCCACGCCCAACCCGAACAGCAGGATCTTCGGGTCCAGCAGCGCCATGCCCGCATGCGCCACGCCCACCGGCACCACCACCAGCGCTGCCGCGCACAGCCCCAGCGACACCGTATGCCCCGCGTGCAGATGCCCTGCCCGCTTGCCGAAGATGATGTACATCGCCCAACACGCCGCTGCGCCCAAGGCGAACATCACCCCCACCGGATCCAGCGGCGCGCCGTGGCCCAGCGGCAACAGCAGCAGCAACCCGACCACCGCGCAGCCCACCCAGACAAAGTCGATCGGCCGGCGCGAGGACCACATCGCCACCGCCAGCGGCCCGCAGAACTCGATCGCCACCGCGATGCCGAACGGAATCGTGCGCAACGCCATGTAGAACAGCAGGTTCATCACCCCCAGCGTGATC
>NZ_QAIW01000440.1:10601-19113 GCF_003061285.1 Stenotrophomonas sp. HMWF003
ATCGCCGCAGCGTCGGCGCGCGTGGTGGTCCAGCGCCAGGGCCGGAACACCGCCAGCAGCACCAGCGCCGAAAACCCCACGCGCAACGCGCTGGTGCCCTGCGCGCCGATCAGCGGGAACAGCTGCTTGGCGTAGGAGGTGCCCACGGACAGGGCGGTGACCGAGCCGAGCACGGCCAGGACGGGAATGAGCGAAGCGTAGCGGGAGGTCGACATCCGGCCAGCATATTGCGTAGCGGCCGAAGGAGATGCTCAATTGCAGGGGCCATCCTGCATGTTTCACTCACCCATGACCGCCGCGTACGCCCCCGACGAATTCGACCGCGCCATCCTGGCCATCCTGCAGCGCGACAACACCACCGCCCAGCGTGAGATCGCCGAGAGCGTGCACCTGTCCGCACCGGCGGTGCAGCGCCGGATCAAGCGCCTGCAGGAAGCCGGCTTCATCCGCGCCAACGTGGCCGTGCTCGACCAGAGCCGGCTCGGCCGCCCGCTGACCATCATGGTCGAGGTGCGCGTGAGCAGCGAACAACCGCATCGTGTGGCCCCGTTCCGCCGCCGCGTGCAGGACGACCCGGCCGTGCAGCAGTGCTATGCGATCACCGGCGACGCCGACTTCCTGCTGATCCTCACCGCCGCCTCCATGGAGGAGTACGAGGCCATCAGCGAGCGCCTGTTCGGCAATGACGACAACATCGAGCGCTACCGCACGGCGGTGGCGCTGAGCACGTTGAAACGCGGGCTGGACGTACCGCTGTAGGGCGGCCGGCGCGCCCTCGATGGGTGCACCGGCAACCCGCCTCCTCAGGGCACGCGCGTGAAGTGGATCGTCATCAGGATCGGCTTGCCGTCCTTGCTGAAGAACGCCTTCGACTCGGTCATCCGGTTGCCATCGCCGGCCACGGTGTAGATGCGCGTGGACGCCGGCGTGCCGTGGTCCACCAGTTGCATCACCAGCACGTTCGGCGCGGGCATGCTGAGCGAGGCCACGTCGGCACCGTAGTTGCCCGCGATCGGGCCGGGCGTGCCATCCAGCGGCAGGGTGCTGTCGGCGGTCATCTTTCCGCCCTTCGGATCGACGATCTCGGCGCGGGTGGTCCAGCGGCCCGCGCCCGCATCCTTGAATTCCAGCAGCACACTCTTGGGTCGGTCGGCCGCCGGCATCGGCAGCGTGGCGACATCGATGGCCCAGCGCCCGGCCAGGGGAGACGCGGCAGGCGTGGCGGCAAACAGCGCCAGCGGCGCGGCCTGCAGTACGGCCATGGTCAGGCAGACGGCGAACATCCTCTTCATGGAAGCTCCTTCATGGGTGAGTGCACCAGGTGAGCCGTGCACGGGGCAACGGTGGCGAGGTCAGCCCCGGACGGCTGCTTCAATCGCCGCTACATCGATCTTGCGCATGGTCATCATCGCCTCGAACGCGCGCCTGGCCACGCCCGGATCCTCGCTGGTGACCGCCTCGGTCAACACGCGCGGGGTGATCTGCCAGGACAGGCCCCATTTGTCACGGCACCAGCCGCAGGCGCTTTCCTGGCCGCCGTTGCCGACGATGGCGTTCCACAGCCGGTCCGTCTCGGCCTGGTCGTCGGTGGCGATCTGGAAGGAGAACGCCTCGCTGTGCTTGAACGCGGGCCCGCCATTGAGACCGATGCACGGAATGCCGGCCACGGTGAAGTCCACGGTCAGCACGTCGCCCTGCTTGCCCGACGGAAAGTCACTGGGCGCATGGTGCACGGCGTTGACCGCACTGTCAGGGAAGGTCTGGGCGTAGAACGTGGCCGCGTCCAGCGCGGTGCCGTCGAACCAGAGGCAGATCGTGTTCCTGGCCACCATGGCGGTCTCCTGCAGCGATCAAGTGCCGCCAGCCTACGACCGGGAATGTTAAGCGGCTGCCCTGCCGGCCCGGACCCAGGCGTGGCAAGGCCTTGGGCGCTGTCCGCGGGCGGCCCGGCAGAACCGTCCGAATTG
The DNA here is from genome assembly GCF_003061285.1 of Stenotrophomonas sp. HMWF003. Lineage (NCBI taxonomy): Bacteria > Pseudomonadati > Pseudomonadota > Gammaproteobacteria > Lysobacterales > Lysobacteraceae > Stenotrophomonas > Stenotrophomonas sp. HMWF003. The sequence continues at coordinate 12,569 of NZ_QAIW01000440.1, forward strand.
CTGATACGACTGATTCGCATTAACATGGCGTTATCCCGTCCGCGCCAGGGAGGCGCTGCGGCGATCAGTGCCTGCGCCCGCGCCTTGTCCTGCAAGGCCTCCGCCAGCCGCGTACTGACCCCCACCCACTGCAGCGCGCCGGGCCACCGAGGATGTCGGCCATGTGCGTGCTGCCGCCCTGGAACCGCCGATGACCCGTTCTTCCGTTGTGCTGCCCCGCCTGCTGCCGCAGGCCCGCCTGACCCAGGCCCTGCTTGCTGCGCTGTGCGCGCTGGCCGCTGCCCCCGCGTTCGCACAGGACGCCCCTGCCGACGCCACCACCCTGGACAAGGTCGTGGTCAAGGGCGAGCGCGCCGAAGGCTACTCCGTGCGCAAGACCTCGGCCGGCACCCGCTTCGACCTGGCGCCGCGCGAAATCCCGCAGTCGGTGAGCATCATCAGCCACCAGCGCATCGAAGATCAGAACCTGGACGACATCCTCGACGTGCTGGCCAACACCACCGGCGTCAGCAGCACCCAGTCCGATACCGAACGCACCGAGTTCTACGCCCGCGGCTTCTACATCGACAGCTACCAGTTCGATGGCCTGCCCACGCAGATGGTGCAGAACTGGAGCTACGGCGATTCCGGCCTGGACCTGGCCCTGTATGACCGCGTGGAAGTGGTGCGCGGCGCCACCGGCCTGCTGAGCGGGGCCGGCAACCCGTCCGCGTCGGTGAACCTGATCCGCAAGCACGCCGATAGCGCTGAACTCACCGGCACCGTGTCGGTCAACGTGGGCAGCTGGGGCCGCACCCGCAGCACCGTGGACGTGACCACCCCGCTGAACGCCAGCGGCTCGGTGCGCGCGCGCGTGATCGGCAGCTACCTGGACACCGACGCGCAGATGGACCGCTACAACCAGCACAAGACGCTGGGCTATGCGGTGATCGATGCTGACCTGACGCCGGACACGCAGTTGAGCGTGGGCTACGACTACCAGCAGAAGCGTGCCAACGGCGCCACCTGGGGTGGCTTCCCGATGCTGTACTCCGACGGCACCTCCACCGGCTACGACGCATCGTTCAACGCCAGCCCGAACTGGACCTACTGGGACACCACCAGCAAGCGCGCCTTCGCCACGCTGGAACATGGCTTCGCCAACGGCTGGAAGGTCAAGATCGGCGCGACCCACGACGAGAGCAAGGCCGACGACAAGCTGTTCTACCCGGCCTACAACGACTGGACCTCGGGCGCGTCGAACTTCGACAAGACCACCGGTGCCGGCATCTCGCCGTCGGCCGGCTTCTACAACACCGAGCGCAAGGTCAACGCGGTCGATGGTTTCGTGGACGGTCCGTTCCAGCTGTTCGGCCGCGAGCACCAGTTCATGGCCGGCCTCAGCTACAACAAGCGCGAGTACGCCAACTACGGCGATTACCAGGTAGGTGGCCCAAACCTGCCGTGGAATCCCTTCACCAGCTACCTGAACTGGACGGGCGACATCGCCGAGCCGAACTGGAATGCGCTTGCACTGGCCAGCCGAGGCACCATCACCCAGAAGGCCGGCTACGCCGCCACCCGCCTGTCGCTGGCCGACCCGCTGAAGCTGATCATCGGCGCGCGCTACACCGACTGGAAGAGTGAAGGCGAAGACGCCGACCGCTCGCACAAGGTGACCACGCCGTATGCCGGGCTGGTGTTCGACATCAATGACACCTACTCCACCTATGCGTCCTACACCGAGATCTTCCAGCCGCAGATGCTGAAGAGCCGCGACGGCAGCTATCTGGACCCGGTGGACGGCAAGAGCTACGAAGTGGGCGTCAAGGGCGCATGGTTCGACGACCGCTTGAATGCCTCGCTTGCCGTGTTCCGTATCGAGCAGGACAACGTGGGCCAGTCCACCGGCGAACCGGTGGTGGGCGGAACGGGCGGCGAGACCGCCTACGTCGCCGCGCGCGGCACGGTCAGCCGGGGCGTCGAGTTTGAAGTGAACGGCGAACTGGCCCCCGGCTGGAATGCCACCTTCGGTGCCTCCCGCTACGTGGCCAAGGACATCAACGACGCGGACATCAACACCAACCTGCCGCAGACGACCATCAAGCTGTTCACCAGCTACACCCCGCAGTCGCTGACGGCGCTGACCGTGGGCGGCGGCGCCAACTGGCAGAACCGCATCTACTACCCGGTGCCCGCGTACGGCCGCATCGAGCAGGACGGCTACGCACTGGTCAGCGCGTTCGTGCGCTACCGCATCTCGCCCGAGTTCAGCGTGCAGGCAAACCTCAACAACCTGCTGGACAAAAAGTACTTCTCGCAGATCAACGGCTACGGTGCCTACGGCGACGGCCGCAACGGCTCGATCACCTTCAACTGGTCTTTCTGACCTGTCATTGGCTGCGAGGTGGCAGCACAGAGCGCCGGGCATTGCCCGGCGTTCTGCGTTTTGCACGATGCGCGATGGGTGATGGGTGTGCAGCCACGCATGGCGTGGCTCTGCCGGTTGGGTGCGGTGACCCCCTCAACGGGCGTAATACCCCGGCTGGTCCAGGTCGGCGATCAACTCCGGTCCCACCGGTGCCCACCCCAGCAGGGCACGCGTGGCTGCGCTGGACGCGGCCATGTCCGCGCCCGCCATCCGCGCGAACCAGCCGAAGTGTTCGGCACCGCGCGAGGCCACCGGCAGCTTCAGGTGTTTCCCGATGACCTCGGCGATCTGCTTGAACGGCACCGCTTCATCGGCGATGGCGTGGTACACCGGCACGCCTGCGCCCTGCTCCAGCGCGTACCGGTACACCCGCGCCGCGTCGTGCCGGTGCACGCCGGACCAGCAGTTCTGGCCCTCGTCCAGATAGGCCGACACACCGGTCCGGCGTGCCAGTTCGATCAGGATCGGCACGAAGCCGTGCTCCCCCAGCCCGTGCACCGACGGTGGCAGGCGCACGGTGGCCGCGCAGATGCCGGCGTCGGCCAGGGCGCGTGCGGCAGGTTCGGACCTGCGCGGTGAGGCGGGATCGGGCAGGTCGGTCTCGTTGCCGCCGCGGCGCACGCCGAGCAGGCCGGAGGTGACCAGCAGCGGGCGCCGGGTACCGCGCAATGCATCGCCCAGTGCCTGGATCACGCGCTGGTCCTGCGCACAGTGCGCGATGAAGTGGGCGAAGTCATGATCGAACGCGGTGTGCACCACCGCGTCGGCGGCGGCCGCCGCATCGCGCAGCGTATCCAGGTCCTGCAGCGTGGCCTGGACGACGCCCGCGCCCAGGCCGCGCAGCGCAGCGGCCTTGTCCGGGCTGCGGGCCTGCCCGGTAACGCGGTGGCCCGCGGCGAGCAGTTCATGGACCACCGCCGAGCCGACCCAGCCGGTCGCACCGGTAACGAAGACATGCATGTCGGATTTCCTTGTAGCGAGAGAAGTCAGGCCAGGCGCATCGACAGTTCGACGTCGTCGCCCACGGCCACCGACAGGTAGCCACTGCCCGGTGCGCGCACACGGGCCAGGTAATCCGGCGCATCGTCGGCGTTGTCGGCCACGATCAACGCGCCGGGGGCGAGGCGGTCTTCAAGCAGGTCCAGAATGTCGGCATACAGCGCCTTGGCACCGTCCAGCAGGACCAGGTTGATGGCGCCAGGCAGGTCATCGCTTAAGGTCTGCAGCGCATCGCCCTGGCGGATCTCGACCAGGTCGTCCAGGCCGGCCTCGGCAAGATGGGCGCGGGCGCGCTGCACCTTGCCCGGCTCGAACTCGCTGCTGATCAACTGCCCGCCGCCGTTATCGCGCAGCGCAGCGGCCAGGTGCAGGGTGGAGATGCCGAACGAGGTGCCGAATTCCACGATGGCGCGCGCACCGCTGCTGCGCACCAGCATGTACAGCAGCGTGCCGGTCTCGCGCGAAACCGGCAGCCACAGGTCTTTGAGCCGGGTATACAGCGTCAGGTACTCGGTGCGGCTGTGCAGCAGGCGGTCGCGTTCGCTGGCGGACATGTCGGCCAGGGCCGGGGCGGTGGCCGCTTCGGCGGCATCGAACAAACGCGCCAGCAGGGGCGCAAGGGGAGAGCTGAGAAGGGTGTTCATGGGGGTCCTGTGAGGGCGGTTGAGCGCAGGAGGTGCGCCACCTAGAATGCGAGTGATTCGTCGCATTTCCAGAATACGACCGATCCACGATCGCCACTATTCGCATTCCCGGCACTCCCTGAGGCGCCCATGAAAGACCCTGCAACCCCGCGGATTTCCTCACGAAAGCAACCCCGCCAAGAACGCTCGAACGCCTTGGTGGCGGTGATTCTGCAGGCGGCTGCTCAGGTTCTGGCCCAGCAGGGCGCGGCGCGTTTCACCACCGCGCGGGTGGCCGAACGGGCCGGAGTGAGCATCGGTTCGCTGTACCAGTACTTTCCGAACAAGGCCGCCATCCTGTTCCGCCTGCAGACCGAGGAATGGGCGCAGACCGGCGATGTGCTGCGCAGGACGCTGGAGGATGCCGCCATTCCGCCGCTGCAGCGGCTGCGCCGCCTGGTGCACGCCTTCGTCCTTTCCGAGTGCGAAGAAGCACAGATGCGCGTGGCCTTGAGCGACGCCGCCCCGCTCTACCGCGATGCGCCCGAAACCCGGCAGGCCCGGGCCAGCGGGCAGGCGAGCTTCGCCGCGTTCATGTGCGATGCCCTTCCCGACGCCAGCCCCGATACCCGCCGCGTGGCCGTGGATCTGATCGGCACGACACTGAGCACGGTGGGAAAGCAGTTCTCGCTGACCGGCCCTTCGGCGGCAGCGATCGATGCCTACGCCGCCGCCATGGCCGACATGTTCTGTGCCTACCTGCGCGTACTCGGCTGCCGCGCGTAATGCCGGCCGCTGGCCGGCGCGGGCATCACGGCCGGGCGCGCAGCAGCGCCAGCCCGAAACCGATGAAGATGGTGCCGACCACGCGGTCGAATACCCTGCGCAGGCCCGGTCGCGCCAGGTAGCCGGCCAGGCCACGTCCGCCGGCGGCATACACCGCGTACCAGAACATTTCCATCAGCGCGAAGGTGCCTACCAGGATGACGAACTGCGGGAGCTGCGGCTGGGTCAGGTCGACGAACTGCGGCAGGAACGCCGACGCGAACAGCAGCAGCTTCGGGTTGCTGATGCCGATGATGAACCCATCGCGGAACAGGATGCGGCGCTTGCTGGGTGCGATCGCCGCGGTGCTGCCCACATCGATCGGCGCATCGCCGCCGCGCCAGGCCTTGATGCCCAGGTAGACCAGATAGGCCACGCCGGCATAGCGCAGCACGTCGAACACCATCGGTGAGGCCTTGAGCACCGCGCCCAGCCCGGCGGCGGAAATCGACAGGGCCAGCACCAGCGCACTCAGGCACCCGGCCATGGCGGCGATGCTGCGGCGGAACCCCACGCGCACGCTGCGGGTCATCACATGCAGCATGTTCGGGCCCGGCGTGCCGCACAGGACGAACACGGTGACGGCGAAGATCCACCAGGTATGCAGGTTCATGGCAACTACGTTCTGAAGGGGAATGACGCCGGGCTGTGCCCGGCTGCCCATGATGCCTGACGCCACCGCCAGCGGCCGTCCAGCCCCACACAATGGCCGGCACGCGCAACAGAATTGTCCGCCCGGCCGCGATGGGCACGGCCATCCACGTAGAGCCGGGCTCTGCCCGGCTACCGCCCGCCACGCGATCGGTACGGCCAGTAACGTAGAGCCGGGCTCTGCCCGGCTACCGCCCGCCACGCGATTGGTACGGCCAGCAACGTAGCGCCGGGCTCTGCCCGGCTACCGCCCGCATGGACAGCCGGGCAGAGCCCGGCTCTACGGGGTGCCACCGGCCACGGCCCGGGTGCCGGACCGTGGTCGGTGGGTCAGCGCTGGATCAGAAGCGCAGGTCCGCGCGCAGGTACCAGTAACGGCCACGCGGGATGTCGTAGGTCGACGCGTCGTACCCGTTCAGCGAGCACGACAGGCAGATCGGCGGATCCTTGTCGAACACGTTGTTCAAGCCGGCGCTGAGCTGCAGGCCCTTCATCCAGTCCACCTTGTAGCCCACCTGCAGGTCATGGAAGGTGGTGGCGTCCAGCGTGTTGGTGCCCTCCAGCTGGTTGCTGCACACCGGGAAGGCCACCGCGTCGCCGCAGTCCTCGGTCAGCTCGGAGATGTGCCGCACGGTCCACGACGCGCTCCAGTTGGCCAGCGCCCAGCTCAGCGTCGCGTTGCTGGTCCACTCCGGAATGGAACTGTCGGCCACTTCCACGCCGGGCTTCTGCGGCTGCCGCTGGCCCGCCGCACCCAGCGCTTCATAGCGGCCCACGAAGGTGTTCTGCCAGCCCAGCTTGAACTGGCCGATGTCGCTCTGCGGGAACGTCCAGAACAGGTCCACGTCCCAGCCATCGGTCTTGATCGACCCCAGGTTGGTCAGGCGGTTGTTGAAGCTGCTCACCGCACCGGTGGAGGCGCGGCTGATGCCATCGCAGTAGACCGGATCCAGGGTCTCCACGCACAGGTCCAGCTGGGTCTGCGCGTTGATGGCCTGGATGGCGCCTTCGATGGTGTGGCGGTAGAACGTCACTTC
>NZ_QAIW01000440.1:19126-19667 GCF_003061285.1 Stenotrophomonas sp. HMWF003
GGCTCCACACGAACCCGGCGCTGAAGCTGCGCGAGCGTTCCGGATCCAGTTCGGCGTTGCCGCCGGTGGTGACCGAGATCTGCGAGTTGGCCTGCTGGAAGCCGGTGGGTACGCCGAGCGCGGCGCAGTTGGCCGGGTTGCCACGCGGTGCGGTACCGCCCAGGCCGATCGAGCACGGGTCGAACAGCTGCAGGTCGGCACGCGCCGCCGAGCCGTACAGTTCGCCGATGGACGGCGCGCGGAAGCCTTCGGCGTAGCTGGTACGCAGCACGAAGTCGTTGGTCACCTGCCAGCGCAGGCCGTACTTGGGAGTGAACTCGCCGCCGAAGGTGGAGTAGTCCGAGTAACGCCCGGCCAGGCTGAGGTCGAGCTTCTCGCCGATCGCGCTCTTGGCGAAGATCGGCACGCTCAGCTCCAGGTACGCCTCATTGACGTCGTAGGAGCCGGAGGTGGGCAGCGACGGCACGCCGTTGTAATGGCCAATCACCGTGAGCGGATCGGGATCGTAGCGGCCCTCGTACTTGCGGTACTCGTAGCCGGT
>NZ_QAIW01000440.1:19688-31220 GCF_003061285.1 Stenotrophomonas sp. HMWF003
AGCGTGAACAGGTCGCTGCTCAGGTTGGCGGTGAACAGGCTCAACTCGTTCTGGCTGCGGTCGCGCACCACCGGCTGGATCCAGTCCAGCATCGCCGGGGTGATCGATCCGGCACCGCCGAAGATGTTCAGCGGCACGCAACCGGGCGTGGCCGCGCAGACCGCCGGGTCGCCCAGGGCCATGTTCACCTTGAAGATGTCATAGCTGCCGTAGTTGGTCTGTTCGGCCTTGTTCTTGCTGTACATGCCGTTGACGTCCCAGAACCAGCTGCGGCTGCCGGCCTCGAACTGGCCCACCAGGCCGGTGGCGAAGTACTGCGTGTTGACCTCCTGCTCGAAGATGCGCGCGCCGCCTTCCACCGGGCGCCGGCCGATCAGGCTCATGTTGCCCGAGGACACCAGGTCGAATCCGAACGGGTTGTACGGGTTGAGCGCGGACACCACGATGTTGTCGGCCAGCGGATTGCCGGTGGCGCCATCGGGGCCGAAGAACAGCGGCTCGGGCCCGGCCTGGTTGGTCGATTCGCGGCGGTTGCCCAGCGCCTTGATGTACCACTGGATGTTGTCGGTGATGTCGAAGCGGAACTGGCCGAAGATGCCTTTGCGTTCCGACGGCGTCAGCACCATGTTGTATTCGGCGAAGTTGAAGCGGTCGGCCGAGGTGAAGCAGTGGTAGTCGTCGGTACGGCTGCACCCGGCACTGCCGTCGTAGCGCGGATTGCTCACGCCGGTGTTGGGCACGATGTCCTGCTCGGCCCCGGTGTTGGGGTCGACGAAGGCGAAGCGGCCCTGCGGGATGCCACCGCTGCCGAAGGCCAGCCCGGTGCCCGGGATCGGGAAGCGCGACTGCTCGCGGTCGCGCGCGTACACCGGGTCCTGCTTGGTCCAGCTGGCGCCCAGGAACAGCGTGTAGCGGTCGCCGCTGGTGCCCCAGGCCAGATCCACGCCCTTCTGGGTGCCGTCGCCCTTGCTGTATTCGCCGTAGTTCAGCGTGACCTGGCCGCCGTCGAATTCGCGCCGGGTGATGATGTTGACCACCCCGGCGATGGCGTCGGAACCGTACAACGACGACGCACCGTCTTCGAGCACTTCGATGCGCTCGACGATGGCCAGCGGAATGGTATTGAGATCGGTCGCCGCGCCCACGCCCGACGCCGAGGATTCGTTGACCCAGCGGATACCGTCCACCAGCACCAGCACGCGCTTGGCGCCCAGGTGGCGCAGGTCGACCTGCGCCGAACCGGCGCCCACGCCGCTGCCGTCGGGCGGGAAGCCGAAGTTGCCGGAGGAATTGAATTTGGCGTTCAGCGCCGACCCCGACCCGGTCAGCTGCTGCAGTACCTCGCCAATGGAGTTCATGCCGGTGCGCTCGATCTCGGCGCGGGTCAGGGTCTGGATCGGCACCTGCCCTTCCACTTCGGCGCGTTTGATGCGGCTGCCGGTCACCTCGACGCGGTCCAGCTCGGTGGTGGTACGGGGTGTTTCCTGCGCGCCGGCCAGGGCGGGCACTGCCAACAACAGACACAGCGATACAGCGACCGCCAAGGGGCGGTAGTGCAGGTCGTTCATTCGCTCTCTCCACAAAGGAATGTTGGGCTGGGCTGCCGCGCCCCCCTGCATGGCGGCAACGTCTCCTTTGTAAACAAACGGTAAAACGAGGGTCGTGACGGAAGGCACCTTTTCACGTGACTGCGACAAATCCGAACAGGCAACATGTAGGCGCCACAACGCAAAACGCCCCCGCAGGCGGGGGCGTTGTTTTGTGCGCTGCAGTGCGTACCCGCGCTACTGCACGAAGGCGATGCGCTCCAGGTGCGCGTTGCTGGCGGCCGCCAGCACCTTGGCCATCACTGCGTATTCCGCGTCGGGGTCGCTGGCGATGCGCAGCTCCGGCAGGTTGCCGGCGTGTGTCTGCGCCTGGTCCTGCATGCGTGCCTGCAGGGACGCGACCGGCACCCCCTGCCCGTTCCAGGTGACCTGGTTGGACGCATCCACGCGCAGCTCGATCGGCGGCGGTGGCTCGGTGGGCGGCACCACCGTGGTCGTGCGTTGCGGCAGGTTGACCGGGATGGGCAAGGACACCATCGGGGCGGTCACGATGAAGATGATCAACAACACCAGCATCACATCGACCAACGGGGTGACGTTGATCTCGGCCAGTGGTCCAGACGTCGCGGCTGCGCGGAATGCCATGCTCTGTCTCTCCCTGGAGCGGGCTGCCCCAAGGCCGACACTACGCCGGCCGCGGCCCGTCTTCACGGCGTTGTGCGGCGCTCGTTCATGATCGAGTCGGCTTGCCCTCACCGCCCTTCACCGTGCGCCGTTATGCTTTCGGCCATGACTCGACTTCCCCTGTATTTTCTCAGCGCCTCCGTCCTGCTGGCCTGCACCGGGGTCAGCCCGGTGGCCGATGCGCAGAACCTGGATGCGCAGCGCGCGCAGCTCAAGGCAGCCATCGACAACGCCGAGCGCGGCCAGTACGACCCGGCCCAGGCCGCAGCGCTGAGCAGGCACCCGCTGTATGGCTGGCTGGAATACGCCAACCTGCGCCGCACCATCGACACGGTCAGCGCCACGCAGGCGCAGGACTTCCTCAAGCGCTACAACGGCCAGGCCGTGGCCAGCAGCTTCCGCAGCGTCTGGCTGCCGGCGCTGGCACGCCGCCAGGACTGGCCCACGCTGCTGGCCAACTGGGTGCCCACCGACAATGTTGGCCTGCGCTGTGCCCAGCTCAACGCGCGCCAGGCCACCGGCAAGGCCGACGCACAGTGGACCAGCGAGGCCCAGGCGATCTGGCGCAGCACTGGCAAGTCCCTGCCCGATGCCTGCGATGCGGTGTTCGCCGTACTCGATGCCCGGGGCGGCCTGAGCGCCGACCTGCGCTGGGCCCGCATCGATGCGGCCGCCGACGAACAGCAGCCCGCGGTGATGCGCAGCGCCGCGCGCGGCCTGCCCGCCGCCGATCTGGCCCTGGCCAACACGTATGCCGCCTTTGTCGACAAGCCCAATGCCAGCGCCCTGAACTGGCCACGCAACGAACGCAGCCGACGCATCGCCACCGATGGCCTGGCCAAGCTGGCCAAGGCCGACCCCGCCGCCACCGAGCAGCAGCTGCCGCAGTACGCCAACGCGCTGCAGCTGAGCGCGGCCCAGCAGGCGCAGGTGCTGTACCAGGTGGCGCTGTGGACGGTGGCCTCGTACGGCCCCGAATCGGCGCGCCGCCTCAATGCGGTGCCCGATTCGGCCTACGACGAGCGCCTGCACGAATGGCGCGCGCGCGAAGCGATGTCGCGCGGCGACTGGCCGCAGGCACTGGCCGCGATCCGCAAGATGGGCCCGACCCAGCGCAGCGACTCGCGTTGGCGCTATTTCGAGGCCCGCATGCTGGAGAAGACCGGCAAGCGCAGCGAGGCCCAGCCGCTGTACCGTGAGGCCGCGCGTGCCGCCACCTTCCACGGCTTCCTCGCCGCCGACCAGCTCGGCCAGTCCACCTACACGCTGTGCCCGTGGGAACCCAACGACAGCGCGCAGGCGCAGGCGGCGGTCGCCCGCGACCCGGCCATCGTGCGGGCGATGGAGCTGTTCAAGATCGAACGCGCCGGCTGGGCCGTGGCCGAGTGGAATGACGCCCTGAGCCGCTACGACACCACCCAGCGCCGCATCGCGGTGGAAGTGGCGCGCGACAACGGCTGGTTCGACCGGGCGGTGTTCTCGCTGGGCAAGACCCCGGACGAGCAGCGCCTGTATTCGCTGCGCTTCCCGCTGCATCACGACGACGCCATCCGCCGCGAATCGGCCCGCAACGCGATCGACCCGGCCTGGGTGGCCGCCGAGATCCGCGCCGAGAGCATCTTCAACCCGAAGGCGCGCTCGCCGGCCAACGCCATGGGCCTGATGCAGGTGCTGCCGGCCACCGGTGCCAGCGTGGCCAAGTCGATCGGCCTCACCAACTACGGCGGCGCCGCCAGCCTGTACGACCCGGATACCAACATCGCCCTGGGCACGGCCTACCTGCGCCAGCTGATGAACAAGTACGAAGGCCTGCCCTACATCACCATCGCCGCCTACAACGCCGGCCCCACGCCGACCGCGCGCTGGCAGACCCAGCGCCCGGGCTTCGACCCGGACATCTGGATCGAGACCATCAGCTACAAGGAAACCCGCGAGTACGTCGCGCGCATCCTGGCCTTCAGCGTGATCTACGACTGGCGCTTGAACGGCAACGCCCTGCCGGTGACCGACCGCATGAACGGCCGCCTGCAAGCCAAGCGCAAGAACTTCGCGTGCGCCGCCAACGCGGACAAGGGCGGCGACTGAGCCAGGTGCCGGCCGCCGAACACCCCGGCATGGCCGGCTCCCCGCACCGCCCGAACACCCGGTAGTGCCGGCCGCTGGCCGGCTCCCCGAGATGCCCGAAGATTGCGACGAGCCGGCCAGCGGCCGGCACTACGATTTGCCCGAAGATTGCGAGGAGCCGGCCAGCGGCCGGCACTACGAGATGCCCAGAGCCAGCGGCCGGCACCACGTCCCCGGGCCGGCGACGGTTCGCATCGTCCTGGCCCACTGCGGCATCATGGGCGCATGAAGATCTATCTTGTCGGCGGCGCCGTACGCGACCGCCTGTTGCAGCAGCCCCCCGGTGACCGCGACTGGGTGGTGGTGGGCGCCACGCAGGCGCAGATGGAAGCCCAAGGCTACAAGGCCGTGGGCCGCGACTTCCCCGTGTTCCTGCATCCGGACACCGGCGAGGAATACGCACTGGCGCGCACCGAGCGCAAATCCGGGCGCGGCTATCGCGGCTTCGTGGTCGATGCCGACCCGTCGGTGACGCTGGAAGACGACCTGCTGCGCCGCGACTTCACCATCAACGCGATCGCCTGCGACGAGGCCACCGGTACGCTGGTGGACCCCTATGGCGGTGCACGCGACCTCCAGCAGCGCATCCTGCGCCACGTGGGCCCGGCGTTCGTGGAAGACCCGTTGCGGGTACTGCGCGCGGCGCGCTTCATGGCGCGCTTCGCCCCGCTCGGTTTCACCGTGGCCCCGGAAACGCTGGACCTGATGCGCCAGATCGCCGACAGCGGCGAGCTCGATGCGCTGGTGCCCGAGCGGGTGTGGCAGGAACTGCGCCGCGCGCTCACCTGCGCCCAGCCCTCGGCTTTCCTGCGCACCCTGCACGAGGCCGGCGCACTGCGCGCGATCCTGCCGGAACTGGAGGCACTGTACGGCGTGCCGCAACGCGCCGAGTTCCATCCCGAGGTGGATACCGGCGTGCACCAGGAAATGGTCAGCGACATGGCCGCGCGATTGGCCCCGGGCGACGACCTGATCGGCTTCGCCGCGCTCACCCACGACCTGGGCAAGGGCCTGACGCCGCCGTCGGAATGGCCGCGCCACATCATGCACGAGCAGCGCGGCGTCGCCCCGCTGCACGCCCTGTGCGACCGCCTGAAGGTGCCGCTGGACCACCGCCAGCTGGCCGAAGCGGTGTGCCGCGATCATCTCAATGTGCACCGCATCGACGAACTGCGCGATGCCACCGTGCTGGAATTGCTGGCCCGGTGCGACGGCTTCCGCCGCCCGGAGCGCATTGCGCAGATCGCGTTGTGCTGCGAGGCCGACAAGCGCGGCCGACTGGGATTCGAGGACAGCGACTACCCGCAGGGCGCCACGCTCACCCGCCTGCACCAGGCGGCACTGGCCATCCAGGCGCGCGACCTGGACCTGACCCACCTGAAGGGGCCGGCGGTGGGTGAAGCGCTGGCCAAGGCGCGTACGCGGGCGATTGCCGCGCTGCGCTGAACACCTGCGCCGGTGTCGGCCCGCACACTGTCGGGCCGGACCGGCCCACCCGATTTCAGCGGGTATCCGCCACCGCAGCCGCCTGCTTGCAGGCCGGCTGCGCAAGCAGCCATTCGCGTGCCGCCGCGGCCGCGTCCTGCCCTGCGCCCACCGTGACGTCGGGCTGCAGGGGGCTGCCGTCGCCTACGCCGTTGCGGTCGGCCATCACGTTACTGGTCAACACCAACAGGCTCCCATCGGGCAATCGGGGTGTGGCGTTGCCGGTGGAATAGCCGGCACTGGGCTGGCCGAAGCTGCGTGAGGCTGCCCGACCGCGGAACGCCAGCACCGATGCCTCACCGGAACTGGCGGTGCGCGTCCCAAACAGGACCGCCACCGGTGCGCCGGGGCGGCGCAGCGCATACTGCGTGTTGCGCGATCCCACCATACCCTTGCCGTCCAACCAGACCGCACCCTCGCGATACGCCCACGGCTGCTGTTTGTCCGCGCGAAGGGACATGCCGACCGGATCACTTCCTTTGGCATCGCCCAGCAACGGGCCCAGGCCCAGCAACATGGGCCACATGTTGCCGCCACTGTTGCCGCGCAGGTCGACCACCCAGCCACAGCGGTTGCCATCATCCTGCTCCCGGATGCGCGTCTGCAGCGCGATGGCTGCCTGCTTGCGGGCCTGGTACTGCACATCCTCGGGTTGGGTCATGTCATCCACGTAGGGCCCCACCTTGATCCACCCCAGCCGCGCTGTCGGTCCGCCGCTGGCATCATCGGTCTGCGTGGGCGCAGCCCCCATCGCCCCCATCGCCGCCTGCGTGGCCTGTGCGCGCCTGGACTGCGCGCTTAATTCGTTGGCCGACGTCCACCGCCCGTGCCCGCCGCTGCTGCGCTGGATCACATCGTCCAGCACCCGTCGCGTCTGCGCCGGGTCGCGTGCGGCCGCCAGCTCCGCGCGGGCCTTGGGCCAATCCACGCGGTCGCGATACAACGACTGTTGCTGCAGCAGGTCCAGGATCCGTGCCTGCGCCTCTGCGCTGGGGACGTCCTGTGCGTTTGCAGCGCCACTTGCCGCTGCCAACGCCACCATCAACCACACGCCACGTCCTGCGATCATCGTGCTACATCCTTGTAGTGAAGAGGCTGCAGCTTACCGCTGCACGCGACAGTCGGAACAGTGCGCCATTCGCACAACCAGCGATGCCTCACGTCACAACGCGCCCGGCAGCGCCGGTCGTGCCCGGCGTGCCGCCGCAGATGCTCGCCGGCTGCCGCCCTACCAGTCCAGCCGCAACCCGATGTTGCCCTCGATCACCTTGCGCTCCTTCTGCGCACTGCTTTCCAGGTCGCGCGTGTAATCGGCCACCGCAAACGCACTGACGGTGCTGTTGAAGCGCGCCACCACGCCCACGCCCACTTCCAGCGCACGTGAATCCTGCTGGTTGAGAATGCGGTTGCTGTCGAAATCGATGCGGTCTTCGCCGTCCAGGGTCTGCCAGTAATTGAGCTTGATGTACGGCTGCCAGCCGTTGCCGGCGATGTCGTAGTCGGCAGCCAGCCGCAGGCCGACGCGCCCGGTCCAGGCGTTGTCGTTGTCAAAGCGCACTGCCGACACCGCGTCGCCGGCATCGTCGATCGAGGTGCGCTGCCAGATCACCTGCAGCTGTGGCTCCAGCCACCACGCGCTCTGCCCGAACCGCAGCAGCGGCTTGCCCACTTCCAGCGAGGCGGTGGTGCCATCGCCGCGCACGTCGATGCCGAGGCCGCGCGAGGACGTTGCGTCGCCGTCGTAGCGGCTCTGCATCACCACCGCGTCGAGGTAGCCGCCGGCACTGCCGGCGCGGGTCCAGTACACACCCACGTGCTTGTCATCCAGCCGGGTGCGGCCCACCGCCACGTTTTCCCAGCCGATCGCAAATCCGCTCACGTTGCCCTGCGCGCGGGTGCGGCCAACAAACACGCCGAACTGATCGCGGTGCTCGTCTGCCGCGTTGGCATACAGGTCCAGGCCGGCCTGGATGCCCTGGATATCGCCGTCGAAGCCGGGCTGCGCGTCCCCGTCCCACTGCTGTTCGTGGCTCTGCCCCACCAGCCGCGCCCAGGCCGCGCGCACGCCGCCCTGCCCGGCCAGCAACCGCTGCTCGCCCTGGCGTTCGTGGAAGGTGCCCAGGCTGGCCAGGCTGGTCTCGCGCAGCAGCGGCGGTACCACCGAGTACAGGCCGGTCTCGAAGCGGTACAGCGGAATGATGCCGCCCTGCGCGGGACGCGCACCCGGCGTGGGTGGCACCGCCAGCGGCCCCGGCACCGCCGCCACCTCGGTGGGCACCGGCGGCGGGGTATCGATGCTGGGCGGCGCAACGTCGGCCGGGTCGGCCGGCTCCGGCGGCGGCGCCGGCTCGGGCGCGGCCGGGTTGGGATCATCCGGCGGATTCACGTCCGGCGGCGGCGGCGGTGCGGGCGGCAGGTCGACCGGCGGCGTGCCGGTACTGTCCGGCGGCGGCGGCGGCGGCGGGGTTCCGCCGCCCGGCGGCGGTGCGGGCGCCGGGGTCACGCTCGCCACCAGGGTCGAGCGCAGGTACCAGTTTTCGGCGGTGCCGCCACTGACCCCGCCCTTGAACAGGAAATACTCGTAGGCACCGGCAGCGACCGGGTTGTACAGCGCGAATGCGGTGGGCGCGGTGGTGGCGCCGTTGATCGCCTGCACCACCAGGATGCCGTCGGCCACGGTGGAGGCGCCGGCGCCGCCCGCGTTGAGGATGCCCACGCCCGTGGTGCCGCTGGCGCTGCCGGTGGAGATCACCAGCTTGTCCGACAGCGAACTGTCGTCGCCCAGCACCGTGTTGAGATACAGCGCGCCGCCGTTGCCGACGTAGTTGCCGACCACGGTGAAGGTGTCACCCGCGCCGCCGCCGTTGCTGAGGTCGATGCGGCCGGCATTGGTGAGCGTGGCCAGCTGCCCGGCCACGAACGGGGCGACGCCGCCGTTGCCGCCACCGCCGAACACCGCGCTGGTGGCATCGATGTCCAGGCGACCGGTGCCGCTGGTGCTGTCGCCCAGTACCAGGGTGCCGTCGAAGGTCAGCTGGGTATCGTCGCGAAGCGCCACCTGTTCCCAGTTGGCAAAGCGCGCCACGCCGCCGGTCTTGACGTTGTCGAAGCCGAGCACGTCATTGCCCAGCCCACCGTCGAACACCGGCAGCGCGCCCAGGTGGGCGGCATTGAGGTTGGTGAGCTGCGCGACGTCATCACCTTCGCCGAAATCGATCGCGCCGTGCACCACGCCGCCGCCGTTCCAGGTCAGGCTGTCGTTGCCGAAGCTCAGGCGGATCTCGCCGCGCACCGTGCCGCCGGTGATGGTGACCGCGTCGTCGCCACCGCTGACGCTGATGTTGCCGCCGATGTACCCGTCCGACAGCACGATGGTGTCACGGCCGAAACCGGTGACCAGGTTGCCATCGATGGTGCCGCCGGACATCAGGAAGGTGTTGTCGTCCAGCTTCATGTTGACCCGGCCGATGCGGCCGCCGGTCATCTCGGCGTAGTCGCCATCGTCGAACGCGCCGACGATGCGCCCGCCGGTCATGCGGAAGCGATCCAGCGCGTCGCCCTGCAGCAGCGCGCCGATGCTGCCGCCGGTCATCAGGAAGGTGTCGATGCCCGAGCCCTGCTGCACCGTGCCGGTGACGCTGCCGCCGCTGATCTCCAGGCTGTCCTCGCCATCGCCCTGGTCGACGCTGTCGATCACGCCGTCGCGGATCACCAGCGCGTCGTTGCCCGCGCCCTGCAGCACGCCGCCCTGGATGCTGCCGCCGAGCATGTCGATGCGGTCGTTGCCGGCACCGGACACAACGCCGCCGGTACTGCCGGCAATCGTGCCGCGGTTCACCAGGTAGGTCGCCCCGTTGAGCTGCAGCGCGCGGCCCGCAGTGGCGATGATGCTGCCGGTGTTGTTGATGACATGCCCGCTGCCGGCCTGCACGGTGATCGCGTTGCCGCTGGCGATACCGAGCTGCGCGTTGGCCAGCACGTTGATGGTGGTGTTGGAGGCGCCGCCGGCGGTGACAATCGCCACCGGATCCGGATTGGGCGCTGCGGTCGAGCAGGTCACCGTCTGGCCCTGCCCGGGCGTGGGGTTGTCGCACCCGGCCCAGGCCGGCGCGGCACCGGCCAGCAGGACCGTGCCCAGTGCACCCCCGCAGCCTCGGCGCAACCGCTGCGAAATACGGACGGCCAGCACCGTGGGTGACGGCGAAGCGGGCATGGGGCGCATACACCTTTCCTGTTCGACAAGAGGGGGTAAGGCAACGGCCCCAGTGCTTCTACGCAGACCGGCGTCGGTACTTTTACCGCTCCACCGTGATGGTCGGGTAAACGATGGGCCGCCCGCGCTAGATTTTCAGGTAGATGCGGCGGCTGTCCAACACCCACACCACGCCCCACCACACGGCCACGAACCCCAGCGCGCACAGCAGCGAGGCCAGCGCGGGTGCAGTCGGTAGCAGCCCCGAAACAGCCTGGTACAGCCACCCCCACGCGCCGCTGGCGATCAGCAGCAGGGCCATCGCCGACGAGCCGAGGTAGGCGGCAATCGCGTTGACACCAAAGCGCCGGCCCAGCGCCGGGGCACCCCAGCGATCCACCAGCAGATGCGCCAGCAGCAGTGCCGCCACCGACATCCCGCCCGTCCACAGCACGAAGCTGGGGGTCCACAGCTGCTTGTTGAGGGGCAGCCACAGCGCGGCCACGCCGCCCAGGAGCAGGCAGGCCGTTGCCAGCACCGCCAGCCCACCCACCTGCCCTGCCCGCAGCCACGCACCCGCACGCAGGCCCAGCAGTGTGCTGGCCAGAGCGCCCAGGCTGCTCAGCAGCCCTTCGGGGTCGTGGCCGAGCCCGGTCAGCGGGTCGTACCTGTAGAGGAACGGCGCAAACAGCGCGGTATCCAGGCGGCTGGCCGGGTTGACCCACGGTGCCAGCGAACCGGCCCCCAGCAGGATCAGCGTGTACGCAAGCAGCAGTCCGGCCAGCACCGCCCATTGCGTGCGGGCGCGCGTCTGGATGGCCAGCAGCCCGACCACCGCCACGCACAGCGCGATGCGCTGCAGCACACCCCATAGCCGGTAGGCCGGCAGATCCAGCAGCCACCACGCCAGCAGGTGCAGCAGTACGCCGGCCACTGCGATGCGCAGCGCACGCTGCAGCAGGCCACTGCGCAAGGCCGGGCGCAGCGCCGGCTCACCCGCGCGCGGCGACAGGCTGAAGGCCATCGACACGCCGGCAATGAACAGGAACAGCGGGAAGATCAGGTCGGTGGGCGTGAAGCCATGCCAGTCCGCGTGCAGCAGCGGTGCGTACACGTGGCCCCAGTCACCGGGGTTGTTGACCAGCAGCATCGCCGCCACGGTGAGCCCGCGCAGCGCATCGATCGAGCCCATGCGCGGCGATGCGGGTGCGGTCATGCGTCTTCGCGCTCGCCGGCAATCCAGGTGGCGCGCACCTGCAGCGCGTCGTCGAGCAGCACCAGGTCGGCCTGGTAGCCCTCGGCGATCTCGCCCAGGCGATCGTCCAGGTTGAGGAACTGCGCCGGGTAACGCGAGGCCATGCGGGCGGCCTCATCCAGTGGCAGGCCGAGCAGGTGCACCGCGTTGCGCACCGCCGTGGCCATGTCCAGAGCCGAGCCCGCCAACGAGCCGGCGGCATTGCGCACCACGCCATCCACGGCGGTGATCACTTCGCCATAGAG
>NZ_QAIW01000440.1:31230-33189 GCF_003061285.1 Stenotrophomonas sp. HMWF003
TCGGCGCCCACCGGCGGCATCGCGTCGGTCACCAGCATCACCTTGCCGCGCGGCTTGGCCGCCAGCGCCACGCGCAGGCTGGCCGGGTGCACGTGCACGCCGTCGGCGATGATGCCGATCCAGCTGTCGCGGTCTTCCAGCGCCGCGCCCACCGCACCCGGCTCGCGCCCGGTCAGCGGCGACATCGCGTTGTACAGATGCGTGAAGCCGCGGATCCCGGCATCCAGCCCGGCGCGTGCCTCTTCGTAGCTGGCTGCGGTATGCCCGGCGGCCACGATCACGCCGCGTTCGACCAGCGCACGGATGCTGTCCAGCGGCACCCGTTCGGGGGCCAGGGTCAGCAGGGTGACGCCGTTGTCGAGCGACGCCGCCATCGCGATCTCGTCGGCGTCGGGCACGCGGAACTTGTTGGCGTCGTGGGTGCCCTTGCGTGCCGGCGCGATGTACGGGCCTTCCAGGTGGATGCCGAGCACGCCGGGCACGCCCTGCGCGATGGCCGCGCGGGTGGCGTCGATCGCGCGGCGCATCACCTGCACGTCGTCGCTGATCAGCGTGGGCAGCAGGCCGGTGGTGCCGAAGCGGCGGTGCGCGGCGGCCAGCGTGCGCAGGCTGTCCACGTCGGGCGTGTTGTTGAACAGCACGCCACCGCCGCCGTTGACCTGCGCGTCGATGAAGCCCGGCAGCAGCCAGCCGCCGCCCAGGTCCACCTGTTCGTCGGCGCTGCCCAGCTGCGGGGCCGCGTCGGAGACCAGCGCGGTGATGCGGCCGTCTTCGATCACCACCGCCAGGTCGTCGCGGAACTCGTCGCCGGCCAGAATGCGGGCGTTGCGCAGGACGGTTTTCATCAGACGGTTTCCGTCACCTTGTTCAGATGCGGCGGCAGGTCCGGGTTGTGCCCGCGGCGCAGCGCCAGCGCGTTGATCGCACGGTAGAACGCCTGCACGGTGAGCAGCGGTGCGCAGGCCGGGTGCGGCGCAACCGGCAGCGGCAGGTCGCCGTCGACATCGGCCAGCCACACCTGCGCATCGCGCGCGCCGAACTCCTGCAGTACCGCGCGGGTGCCCGCACCGGTTTCATCGGGCTGGGCAAACGCCAGCACCGGGAAGCCCGGCCCCACCAGCGCCATCGGGCCATGCTTCACTTCGGCCGAGCTGTAGGCTTCGGCATGCAGGCCGCAGGTTTCCTTGAACTTCAGCGCGGCTTCCTGGGCCGCGCCCAGGCCCAGGCCGCGGCCGAGCACGAACAGGTTGTGCGCCGGCACCAGGCCATCGGTGAGCGCGGACCAGTCGCTGTTCCAGGCCTGGCGCAACGCATCGGGCAGTGCGCGCAGCGAGGCGATCAGCGCCGCGTCCTGGCTCCAGTAGGCCACCAGCTGCAGAATCGCCGACAGCGAGGCCAGGTAACTCTTGGTGGCCGCCACGCTGCGCTCGGCACCGGCACCGAGCGGGATCACGGTTTCGGCCAGCTGCGCCAGCGGCGAGTCCTCCACGTTCACCAGCGCCACCACGCGCGCGCCGGCCGCACGTGCGGCTTCGGCGTTGCGCAGCAGGTCCGGGCTCTTGCCCGACTGCGAAATGACGATGTACAGCGCGCCACGCAGCTTCAGCGGCGCTTCGTAGACCGAGCCCACCGACGGTGAGGCCGAGGCGGTGACCAGGCCCAGCCGGGTTTCCAGCAGGTACTTGGCGTAGGTGGCGGCGTGGTCCGAGCTGCCCCGCGCGCAGGTCACCACGAACGGCGGCGGTGCCGCGCGCAGGCTGGCAGCCAGGGTTTCCACCGCCGCCTGGTTGCGCGCGAGCTGCGCGGCAATCACGTCGGCGGCTTCGGCGGCTTCGCGGTACATCAGGGTGTCGTGGGGGGCAGGCAGGGACATGGGCACTCAGGTGGTTTCAGGAGTAGGAGGGCGCGCGCCGGTCGGGCGCATCGGCGCGGTGGAACCGCGCACCACCAGCTGCGGCA
>NZ_QAIW01000440.1:33208-33790 GCF_003061285.1 Stenotrophomonas sp. HMWF003
TGCGTCGTCATAGGCATCGCTGCGCAGCTGCGCGATCAGCAGCCGCGCTGCATGCCGGGCGATGTCTTCGGTGGCCTGCTTGGCGGTGGTCAGCGGCGGCCACGACTGGCGCGAGAACGGGCTGTCCTCGAAGCCGGCGATGGACAGGTCGTAGGGCACGTTCATGCCGGCCGACTTGGCCGCGGCCAGCACGCCGGCGGCGATTTCATCGTTGGAGCCGAAGATCGCGGTGGGCGGTTCGCGCAGCGCCAGCAGCCGGCGTGCGCCGCGGAAGCCGTCGTCGAAGGTGTAGTCGCCCTGCACCACCAGGTGCTTGTCGATGCTCATGCCGTAGTCGCGCAGCGCCGCTTCGTAGCCGGCATAGCGTTCGCCGCTGGAGCGGTGCGAGGTGCCGCCCCACAGGAAGCCGATGCGCTGGTGGCCCAGCTGGATCAGGTGTTCGGTGATTTCATAGGCCGCTTCGCGGTCATCGACGAACACACACGCGCCATCTTCGGGGTCGGCGGTGGCGGCGATGATGCGCACCAGCTTGATGCCGCGCGCGGTCAAGGCCGCCACCAGGTCGCGGCGTTCGGACATCGG
>NZ_QAIW01000440.1:33802-35624 GCF_003061285.1 Stenotrophomonas sp. HMWF003
CGGCGAACTGGAATCGCAGGGATGGATCTGCAGCCCGAAGCCGGTTTCGCGGCAGGCGGCCAGCACCCCGTTCTGCACGCCGATGATGTGGTACGGGTTGGGGTTGTCGTAGACCAGCCCGACCACCAGCGTGGTGCCGGTGCGCAGGTTGCGCGCGGCGGGATCGGGCTCGTAATCCAGCTCGGCGATCGCGCGCAGTACGCGCGCGCGGGTGGCCTGCATCACCGACGGTTCGTTGTTGATGACGCGCGATACCGTCTTCAGCGACACCTTGGCCCGCTCAGCCACATCCTTGATGGTCGCTCTGCGCATGCTTTTTTCCTGCCGCTCCGGTTGGGCGTCCATGATCGCCGATCACTGACCGTCGCGGGGCAGCCCGGCCCGATGGCCGCGCACCGAATAGAACAGGATGTACAGGTAGCACGGCACCATCAGCCCGGCGAACACCCACTGGAAGTCGAAGTGCTGCTTGAGCACGGCAAATGCCTGCGGAATGATCGCGCCACCGGCGATGGCCATCACCAGCAGCGCCGAGCCGGTTTCGGTGAACCGGCCCAGGCCGCGGATGGCCAGCGGGAAGATCGCCGGCCACATCATGGCGTTGGCAAAGCCGAGCGCGGCCACGAAGCCCACCGACACATAGCCGTGGGTGAGCAGCGCGCCGATGCAGAACACCACGCCCAAGCTGGCCGACAGGCTCAGGTAGCGCGACTGCGACACCACGTGCGGGATCAACGCCAGCCCGGCCAGGTAGCCGACCAGCATCGCGCCCAGGGTGATGGAGGTGAACATCTTGGTCTGGTCCAGCGGCAGGTCGAAGCCGTGCCCGTAGGTCCCGATCGCATCGCCGGCCATCACTTCCACGCCCACGTACACGAACAGGCACAGCACGCCCAGCCACAGGTGCGGGAACTGGAAGATGTTGGTGCGTTCGGCGGTGCCGGGCGCGCGCGCCGGGGTGGCGTTGGCTTCGGCGGTCTTCAGTTCGGGCAGCGGCGAGAACAGCACGCCCACGGCCAGCACCACCAGCAGCCCGGCCATGGCCATGTACGGCATCTGGATCTTGGCCGCGAAGGTATTGAGCAGTACCGTCTTGGTGGCGGCATCGGCCACCTTCACCTGCGCGTCCAGGTCACCGATGCCATGCAGCACCAGCGTGCCGATCAGCACCGGGGCCAGCATGCCGGCGATCTTGTTGCAGATGCCCATCAGCGCGATGCGCCGGGCGGCGGTCTCGATCGGGCCCAGGATGCTGATGTACGGGTTCACCGCGGTCTGCAGCAGGGCCAGCCCGCTGCCGATGATGAACAGGCCGCTGAGCGCGCCCGGGTACCAGCGCTGCTGGGCGAAGTGGGCAAATACCACCGCGCCGGCGGCCATCACCAGCAGGCTCAGGCTCAGGCCTTTCTTCATGCCGGTGCGTTTGAGGATCCACGAGGCCGGCAGCGCCAGGAAGAAATAGGACAGGTAGAACACCATCAGCACCAGGAAGGCGCCGACCTCGTCCAGCTCGAAGGCCAGTTTGACGAAGGTGATCAGCGGCCCGTTGAGCCAGGTGAAGAAGCCGATCAGGAAGAACAGCACGCCGATGATCAGGATCGACGTAAGCACGCTCGAACGCGCGGAGGCAGCAGGCACGGCAGACATCAAGAAAGCTCCTGCATCGGCGGGCCACGGGGGCGTGCCGGAAGAGTGACTGGGAACAACGTTGTCACATTTATTCGTCGCCGCTGCCGGGTTTGTCAACAAGCGGTTTTGACCACGGTGCCGATCCACGCCGTGCTGCACCTGCGCAGATCGCACGCCCCGCCACGCTTGAGGG
>NZ_QAIW01000440.1:35634-39592 GCF_003061285.1 Stenotrophomonas sp. HMWF003
AAAACATGGCGGGCAATGGATGAAAACGTTTTCTGATGACACCGCCCGTTGCGGCGCAACATCGAAAGTCTGAGGTTATCGTTGACATCGTTGTCAGAACGATTACAGACTCCGCCTCAATCGCCGGGTCGGACCGGTCCTGCACAATCCAAGGGAGCCCGTGTGACCGCAGCCGCCCACTCTGTACCGGCCCATGCCCTGCCCGCCGCGGTGCCGCCTTTCCTGGCCGCCGATGTGGGTGGCACGCATGTCCGGGTGGCCAGGGTGCAGGCCAGCGCCCAGCCGGACCATGCGGTGCAGTTGCTGGAATACCGCAAGTTCCGCAATGCCGATTACCCCGGCCTGAGCGCGATCCTGGCCGAGTTCCTCGGTACCGGCGAGCGCCCGGCGCACTGCGTGGTGGCCACCGCCGGCGTTGCCCGGCTGGACGGCACCGTGATCAGCGCCAACCTGCCGTGGCCGTTGTCGGCGCGCCGGATCGAGCAGGACGTGGGCCTGGACCAGGTCTACATCGTCAACGACTTTGAAGCGGTGGCCTACGCCGCCGCGCAGGTGGACGCCAGCGGCGTGCTGCAGCTGACCGGCCCGACCAGCGCCCCGCGTGGCCCGACCCTGGTGGTCGGCCCGGGTACCGGCCTGGGTGCGGCCGTGTGGATTCCCACCGCGCACGGTGCGGTGGTGCTGGCCACCGAAGCCGGCCAGCCCACCCTCGCCACCACCACCGAACTGGAAATGGCGATCGTGCGCCAGATGCAGCGCGAGCATGCGCATGTATCGGTCGAGCACGCCTTGTCCGGCCCGGGCCTGATGAATCTGTATCGCGCCCTGTGTGCCCTCAACGGTCAGGCACCCACGCTGGCCACGCCCGATGCGATCACCGCCGCGGCCATGGCCAACCAGGACCCGATCGCACGCGAGAGCCTGGACGTGTTCTGCGGCCTGCTCGGCAGCACCATCGGCGACATGGCCCTGCAGTACGGCATCACCGGCGGGGTCTACCTGGCCGGCGGCATCCTGCCGCAGATCCGCGAATTCCTGTTGAACAGCAGTTTCGTGCGCCGGTACCTCAACAAGGGGCCGATGCGCGAGGCGCTGGAACGCATTCCCGTGAAGGTGGTCGAGCACGGGCAGCTGGGCGTCATCGGCGCCGCCAGCTGGTACCTCGGCCATAGGGACGACCCGCGCGTCTGACGGCGCGGCGGGGACGCACGAAAAGGCAGTACGTGGCACCCAGGCGCACCCCGGCAAAGGGCGCGCGGCAAAGTCGTACCAGACGCAAGAAGACACGCCGTCGCCGGCGAACCATCGGATTGATGAGGAGAGACATCATGAACCACCGCAAGAGTCTGCTTTCGGCAGCCATTTTCAGCTGTCTGGTGTTCGGCGCGCAGGCGCAGGAAACCGCTACCCCGACCGACCTGGACACGGTCAGCGTCGTGGGCATCCGCGCCAGCCTGGAAAAGTCGCTGGACACCAAGCGCAACAACGTGACCATTTCCGAGGCGATCACCGCCGAGGACATCGGCAAATTCCCCAGCACCAACGTGGCCGAAGCGCTGTCGCAGCTGCCGGGCATTTCGCTGGATCGTCGCTTCGGCCAGGGTGAGCGCGTCAGCATCGACGGCACCGATCCCAGCCTGAACCTGTCGTTCCTGGATGGCCACCCGGTCGCGCAGGCGATCTGGCTGTATGGCGAACAGCCCAACCGTGGCTTCGACTACACGCTGCTGTCGCCGCTGATCCTGGGCCGCATGGAAGTGATCAAGTCCTCCGAAGCGCGCCTGACCGAAGGCAGCCTGGGCGGCACCATCCTGATGCACACCCGCCAGCCGCTGGACATGCGCGCCAATGAAGTGGCCGCGTCGGTGGGTTACAGCTACAGCGACCAGGCCAGCGAAGGCAAGCCGAACGCCTCGGCGATCTACAGCTGGAAGAACGACGACGAAACCTTCGGCATCAACGTGGCCGCGCAGCACTATGAAGAGCGCGTGGACCGCCAGGGCATCGAAGTGTTCGGCTACGCCAAGGCGTCCACGTTCACCAATGCACCGGGCGTGGATCCCAACGCCGACGTGCCCAACTCGGTCAACGCCGCATGGTTCCAGCAGGACCGCAAGCGCGACAGCGCCGTGGTCAACCTGCAGTTCAAGCCGACCGACGAACTCGAGTTCAACCTGAGCGGCCTGTACATCAAGGAGAACTTCGACAACTACAACCAGTCGATGTACTCCTTCCTGACCTGGAACCCTGGCACCGTGGGTGCGGTCAACCAGCTCGGCGACGTGCGCAACGGCGTGGTCAACAGCGGCCATTCCAACGCCAGCGCCACCGCCAACAGCGGCACGGTGATCTACGACAACAACGTCCGCGAATCCGAAGTGACCACCAAGGGCCTGGACCTGCGCGGCGCGTGGAAGGGCGAAAGCTGGGGCATCAGTGGCCAGGCCGGCCAGAGCAAGTCCGAGAACAAGGACCTGGCCCAGTACTTCATCGAACCGTTCTACAACGGTGGCTTCAGCTGGAACCTGGACAAGGGCATCACCTTCGACAACCCCGATGCGGCGCGCAACCCGGCCAACTGGGGTTCGGCCGGCGGCTGGTTCGGCAACAACGGCATCTTCTCCACGGAGAGCAAGGACACCTACGCACAGCTGGACTTCAACGTGCAGTTCGACAGCATCTTCAACCAGCTGCAGTTCGGCGCGCGCCACGGCAAGCATGAAGAAAGCTTCGACCTGAATGTCTATGGCGGCGTGCGCCCGGGCACCCTGGCCGACGTCGGCACCATCGGCCTGACCGACATCCAGGGCTTCAGCGATGGCCAGGGCCGCCATGTCCAGGCCGGGCGCAACAACGTGCTGAACTGGGTCAAGGGCAGCCCGCTGGATTACGCCAACCCGGATCCGGCCAGCTACCTCAACAATACCTGGGCGCTGGAGCAGACCAACAACGCCGCCTATGCGCAGCTGAACTTCTCCAACGGCCCGGTCCGCGGCAACGTCGGCGTGCGCTATGTCGATTCCAAGACCGACGGCAGCGGCTTCGTCTACGGTGGCACCCCCACCCTGACCGACCTGGACAGCAAGTGGCAGACCCAGACCAAGAAGGAAGACTTCCTGCTGCCCTCGGTCAACCTGGTCTACGACACCGCCAATGACTGGGTGTTCCGCTTCGGCGCCAGCAAGGTCATCGCCTGGGCCCCGTACAACCAGATGGTGAACAACACGTTCCTCAACGACACCACGCTCAACGGCAGCGGCGGCAACGCCGACCTGTCCCCGTACGAGTCGTGGAACTACAACCTGTCGGCCGAGTACTACTTCGCCCCGCAGTCGGTGGTGGCCTGGTCGCTGTTCTACAAGAAGATCGACAACTACATCGACAGCAGCGCGGTCATCGAGCGCCAGTACAACTCGATCCGCGACACCTCGCCGGCCACCTGGGCCAACGTGGTGGGCACCAACGGCTGCACCGCCGACGGCTACTGCGACTACAGCATCCAGCGTCCGCGCAATGCCGGCAGCGGCCACGTGAAGGGCTTCAACCTCAGCTTCCAGCAGCCCTTCGGCGAAAGCGGGTTCGGCCTGACCGCCAACTACACCTACGCCAATGGCGAGAACAACTCCGGCGACCCGCTGCCGTACCAGTCGCGCAACTCGGTCGCGTTCAGCCCGTACTACGAGAAGGGCCCGATCAACGCACGCCTGACCTACAACTGGCGTGACAGCTACCTGGCCGGCGGCTACGTCGCAGGCTCGGCCCCGGCCAGCGTGGACGATTACGCCGAACTGGGCGCCAGCTTCGGGTACACCTTCAACGACAACTGGTCGCTGACCCTGGATGCACAGAACCTGCTGAACGAAGAGTATTTCCAGTACCTTGGCGACAAGGACCACCTGGCCTCGCGCTACAAGAGCGGCCGCCGCTACATGGCCACGGTGCACTTCAAGTTCTGATC
>NZ_QAIW01000440.1:39602-51791 GCF_003061285.1 Stenotrophomonas sp. HMWF003
GTACCCTGCTGAACGCCTGATCGACGGGCCCGGACCTCCGGGCCCGTTTTTACAGGTGGAACCCGATTCGCTACAAAGGAATGACCCGATGCACACCCGCACCCGTCGTACCTCGCTGTCGCTGCTGTCTTTCGCACTGGCCCTGTCCCTGGCACCGCTCGCGCACGCCACCGATGCACAAGCGCCCGATGGTCCGCGCGCCCGGCCCGGCGCACTGCCGCTGATCCCCGCACCGGCCCATGTGGAACGCCTCGAGGGCGCGCCCTTCAAGGTAGCCGCCAGCACCCCGGTATGGGCGCGCGGCGAAGCAGCCACGCGCGTGGCCGGCCAGTTCAGCACCCTGTTGCGCAGCAGCGGCGGACCCACCCTGCAGGTCAGGAACGGGAACGGCAAGAACGGCGTCAACTTCGTGCTGGACACCGCGCTGAAGACCGGTGCCGAGGGCTACCAGCTGCGCTCCAACGGCGATGGCGTGACCGTGGCCGCGGCCACCGAAGCGGGCCTGTTCTACGGTGCGGCGACGTTGTCGCAACTGTTCACCAGCAGCACCGACGGCGCCCTGCCGGCACTGCGCATCGACGATGCCCCACGTTTCACCTGGCGCGGCCTGATGCTCGATTCGGCCCGCCACTTCCAGAGCCTGGACGAGATCAAGCGCGTGCTCGACGCGATGGCCGAACAGAAGCTCAATACCTTCCATTGGCATCTCACCGATGACCAGGGCTGGCGCATGGAAATCAAGCGCTACCCGAAGCTGACCGCGGTGGGCAGCTGCCGCATCCCGGCCGGCGATGGTGGCCGCGATCCTGCCACCGGTGCCGAGCGCCCGTACTGCGGGTTCTACACCCAGGACCAGATCCGCGAAGTAATCGCCTATGCGGCCGCGCGCCATATCCAGGTGATCCCCGAGATCGACGTGCCCGGCCACGCCACTGCAGCGATCGCGGCGTATCCCGAACTGGGCACGCTGGATACCCCGCTGAAGCCGCTCAGCGAATGGGGCGTGTTCCCGAACCTGTTCAATACCGAAGAAACCACGTTCACCTTCCTGGAAAACGTGCTGGAAGAAGTGATTGCGTTGTTCCCGGCCAAGTACGTGCACGTGGGCGGCGACGAGGCGGTCAAGGACCAGTGGGAAGCCTCGGCACGCGTACAGGCGCGCATGCGCGAGGTGGGCGCGACCAATGAAATGGAAATGCAGAGCCACCTGATCAAACGCCTGGAGAAGTACCTGGAGCAGCACGACCGGCGCCTGATCGGCTGGGACGAAATTCTCGAAGGCGGCCTGCCGCCGGAAGCCACGGTGATGTCCTGGCGCGGCACCGAAGGCGGCCTGAAGGCGGCCGGCGAAGGCCACGACGTGGTGATGTCGCCGGTCACCGACATGTACATGGACTACCTGCAGACCACCTCGGACAACGAGCCGCCGGGGCGCCCGCTGGTCACCTCGCTGGCGCGCGTCTACGGTTTCGAGCCGGTGCCCGATGCGCTGGCCAAGGACAAGCAGCAACACATCCTGGGCCTGCAGGCCAACATGTTCACCGAGCACACGCGCACCTACGCGCGCCTGCAGCACAACCTGTTCCCGCGCCTGGCCGCCGTGGCCGAAACCGGCTGGTCGCCGCGCGAACGCCGTGACTACGCCGACTTCCTGGCACGCCTGCCCACCCAGCTGCAGCGCTGGCAGGCAATGGGCATCGCCTATGCACAGACCCCGTTCCAGGTGGAGCAGAACAGCCGCGACGACCGCAAGGCCGGCACCGCGACGCTGGCACTGAGCACGCCGCTGGGCTACGAAATCCACTACAGCGTGGATGGCAGCCCGGTCACCGCGCAGTCGCCGCGCTACACCGCGCCGCTGACCCAGCCGCTGCCGATCACGCTGCAGGCGGCCACGTTCTTCAACGGCAAGGCCCTGGCCAACGCCGCCAGCCGTTTCGACATCACCGCCACCTCGCTGCTCACCCGCAACGATCAGCAGCTGGCGATGTGCCCGGGCGAAGGCAAGCTGCTGCTGCGGCTGGAAGACGACGGCCCGGCCGACGGCGAGCGCGCCATCTTCAACGTCAACATCTTCAACCCGTGCTGGTTGTGGCAGCAGGCCGACGTGGACGGCATCGCCAGGCTGCGCGTGCGTGCCGGGCAGATCCCGTATTACTTCCAGCTGGCCCACGACGAACCGGCGCGGAAATTCAGCCCGGCGCGCAGCGCGCATGGCGAAATGGACGTGCTCAACGGCACCTGCGACGGCAAGCCGCTGGTCAGCGTGCCGCTGCCGGCCGCGCCGGGCGCCGATGGCTTCATCACGCTGGACGCCGCGCTGCCGCGGTCGCTGAAGGGCACCCAGGACCTGTGTGTGCGCTTCACCGGTGACACCCGCCCGACCATGTGGGTGGTGGATGAGGTGACGTTGCAGCCGCGTTGATTCGGGCGCGTACCCACCAACGGTGGGTACCTACCCGTGAACCCCGCCCCGGCGTCGGTCGTGCCGGCCGCTGGCCGGCAACCAAGCGATGGTGGGTTCATCCGGTAGTGCCGGCCGCTGGCCGGCAACCAGGCGATGGTGGGTTCATCCGGTAGTGCCGGCCGCTGGCCGGCAACCAGGCGATGGTGGGTTCATTCGGTAGTGCCGGCCGCTGGCCGGCAACCAGGCGATGGTGGGTTCATGAGGAGCCGGCCAGCGGCCGGCACTACCCACCGTGGCCTGCGCGCGCTGGATGTTCTCGACCTGCTGTTTTGATCGCGCGGGTCGGGGGGCGCGGCGACAGCAATGTCACACGAGTGACGACCAACGGTCGTCACCGCCGGTCACCCGCGCAAACGCACCAACAGGTCGCGCAACGGGGTGAAGGTGAGGCACAGGCCGGCGACAACGCCGATGCTGTTGGCCAGCACGTCCATCGGGTCGGCCATGCGGGTAGCGGTCAGGGCGCCCTGGGCGAACTCGATGCCAATGCCCATACCGACCAGGCCCACGCCCGCCCACACCAGCGCGGCGCGCGTGCGGTAGATCTGCACCGCCGAGCCGGCCAGCAGGAAGTAGGCCAGGAAATGTTCAACCTTGTCGCTGTTGTCCGGCAGCGCCATCGGCGGCAGCCGGACCAGGCACACGGCGATGGTGGCGGCGATGGCCAACCACCACAGCGCCAGCCAGAACCGCGGCCAGCGCAGCGGCTTCAACATCCCTGTCGTGGTCATCTCAGAGCCGCCAGGTGAGATCGCCCAGCGTGAAGGCAGGCTCGAAATCGACGTCGCGCTGGAAGCCCATCACCTGGAAGCGCTCCCCCATCGCGGTGGGCAGCGTGAGTTTCTTGACCTGGTCGCGCAGGCGCACCTTGCCGAATTCATCGGTCCGCGCATCGGCCTTGGCCAACAACGCATCCAGACCGTTACCCAGCAGGAAGTTGGCCTGCGTGCAGTACCCGGCCAGCTCGAAGCCCGCACCGGTGCCGGCTTCGGCCAACGCGGTGAAATCCACCGAGGCGGTCAGGTCCTGCAGGCCCGGCCAGCGGTACAGGTCGTTGTGCACCTGGTGGCGGTAGAACGCGCGCACCGTGCCGTCGTCGCGCTCGTCCTGGTAGTACTCGCCGCGCGGGTAGCCGTAGTCGACGAACAGCATCGCGCCGCGCTGCATGCCGCCGGCCACGGCCTGGATCCAGTACGGCAGCTGCGGCAGCAGTTCGGACCGGTAGCCATCGGCGAACGGCTTCTCGCGGTAATGCTCGATATGCCGCACCGCCGCACTCAGCATGGCGTCGGCCGGCTGCGCGCCACGCATGAAGGCACCGTCGGCATCCAGCTCCACGGTTTCCTCGAAGACCATGCCGTCACGGGCCAGGAAGCGCGGGGTGGGCAGCGCGTCGATCACCTCGTTGGCGAACACCATGCCGTCCCAGTCGTCGTCGAACGGGCCGTCCAGCCATTCCACCAGCGCGAACAGCGGCGGCACCAGCGTTTTTTCCAGACGCTCGCGCTGGCGCTCGCGCAGGTCCGCGCTGGGCTCCAGGATGGCGTAGCGGTCCGGCAGCGCGTCCAGCTCGAGCATGCGCTTGAGCAGCACCTCGGCAAACGCGCCGCTGCCGCCGCCCAGTTCCATGAAACGCGCCTGCGGTCCCAGCTGCTGCATCACCGGCGCGATCGCGTTGGCCAGGGTGGCGGCGAACAACGGGCCCAGTTCGGGCGCCGTGGTGAAGTCGCCGGATTGGCCGAACTTGCTGGCGCCCGCGCTGTAGTACCCCAGCCCCGGCGTGTACAGGCTCAGCTCCATGAACCGGGCGAACGGCATGGCGCCGCCATTGGCCAGGATTTCAGCGCGCAGTGCCGCGGCCAGCTGATCGCTGTGGGCCAGGGCGTCGGTATCGGGGGTCGGCAGTGGGGAATGCATGGTGCAGGCGATTGCGGTGACAATGCACAGCATAGCCGAGCAGGGAGTTACCCCCGATGACCGATACCGCACCCGTCGTGCTGATCACTGGCAGCGCACGCCGGATCGGCGCGGCGATCGCCCGCCAGTTCCACGCCTGCGGCTGGTCGGTGGTGCTGCACGCGCATACCTCCACCGCCGAACTGCAGCAGATGGCCTTCGACCTGGACATGCTGCGCCCGGGCAGCGTGCTGGCGCTGCAGGCCGACCTGCGCGATGCCGACGCCCTGCCCGACCTGGTCGAGCAGACCGTGGCCCAGTTCGGGCGGCTGGACGCGCTGGTCAACAACGCCTCCAACTTCTACCCCACGCTGCTCGGCCAGATCACCGCCGAGCATTGGGACGACCTGTTCGCGGTCAATGCGCGCGCGCCCCTGCTGCTGGCCCAGGCCGCAGCCCCGCAGTTGCGCCGGCACCAGGGCTGCATCGTCAACCTGACCGACCTGCACGGCACCCAGCCGATGCGTGACCACCCGGTCTACAGCGCGGCCAAGGCGGCGCTGGAAATGGTGACCCGGTCCCTGGCGCTGGAACTGGCCCCCAAGGTGCGGGTGAACGCGGTGGCACCCGGCGCGATCCTGTGGCCCGAGCAGGGCAAGGACGATTACGCCCAGCAGGCCCTGTTGCTGCGCACGCCGCTGGCGCGTACCGGCACCGTGGAAGAAATCGCCGAGGCGGTGTACTGGCTGGTGACCGACGCACCGTTCATCACCGGGCATACCCTGCGCGTGGATGGCGGGCGCACGCTGTCGTAAGGGCTTGGCCGCACCCCCGCGCCCCGCTCGACGGTAGTGCCGGCCGCTGGCCGGCTCTGCATGGAACCTGCATCGCGGGTTGCCGGCCAGTGGCCGGCATTACCGGTCCACCGCTTACCCCGGCAACAGGTCCATGGTCTCGAACGTCTCGCCGAACTGGCGGTGCGCGCGCCACAGCGTGGCCAGGTCCAGGCCGCTGACCGGGTCGATGAAGGTCGGTGCGATGTCGGCCAGCGGCTTCAGCACGAAGGCGTGCTTGAGCTCCGGGCGCGGAATGCGCAGGTGGCCGGGGCCCTCCACGATCAGGTCGCCGTAGAACACCACGTCCAGGTCCAGGGTGCGGTCGGAGAAGCGCGGGCCGCTGCGGTCGCGGCCGTGCGCGTCTTCCAGCGCATGCAGCCAGGCATCCAGCGCGTCGAGCGGCAGGTCGGTCTCGATGGCTACCGCATTGTTGAGGAAATCCGGGCCGTCAAACCCGACGGCGGCGGTGCGGTAGGCCGGGGAGACCGCAATGGCGCCGAAGCGCGCGCGCAGGGCCTCCACCGCGGCGTGAAGGTGCTGTTGCGGCTGCAGGTTGCTGCCCAGGCTCAGGAGCACAGTGGTCATGGTATTCAGCATGCGTGGGGCGAATCCACACCGGGCCAACAGGGCCAGCGCATAGAATCGGGGGTGCACATCATAGGACACCGACATGACCTATTGCGTCGGCATCGAGGTGGACGAAGGCCTGGTCTTCGCCGCCGACACCCGTACCAACGCGTCGCTGGACGACGTGCGGGTGCATCGCAAGCTGCACGAATTCGAGTTCCCGGGCCAGGCCGCCTTCGTGATCATGGCCGCCGGCAACCTGGCCACCACCCAGCTGCTGATCTCGCGGCTGCGGCGTGATGTGGAGGAACAGCGCGCGGAGAACCTGCGCGCCTACCGGCACCTGTTCGAGGTGGCCGAGTACGTGGGCCGCATCCTGGTCGACAGCCAGGTCAAATCCAGCACGCCCGAACACGGCCACGACGGCGTCAACACGCAGGCCACGCTGATCCTGGGCGGCCAGGTGGGCGGCGAACAGCCCGGCATGTACATGATCTACCCGCTGGGCAACGCCATCGCCGCCTCGCCGGAAACCCCGTTCCTGCAGATCGGCGAATCCAAGTACGGCAAGCCGATCCTGGACCGCATCATCCGCCCGCAGACGCGGCTGGAAGACGCGGCGCGCACTGCGATCGTGTCGCTGGATTCCACCATCCGCTCCAACCTGTCGGTCGGCCTGCCGGTGGACCTGGTGCTGATCCGCACGGGCGACCTGCGCATCAGCCAGCGCATGCGCCTGGCGGGCGATTCGCCGCTGTACGCCGAAATCCACGGGAGTTGGTCGCACAAGCTGGAACAGGCCGTGGCCAGCCTGCCGGGGTTTCCGTGGGAAGCGGGATGACCGCGCCCGGTTACGCCGTCTCCAGCGCCTCGGCGACCGAGCGGAACACCTGCTGCATCTCCAGCGGCTTGCGCAGCACGTGCACGTTGATGATCGGCGGGAACACCGCCAGCGGCACGGTGACATCGACCTCTTCCAGCACCAGGGCCGGACCGCGGTAGCCCAGCGTGGCCATCTCGCCCAGCAGGTGGCTGGCCGACAGCAGCTTGGAACCGGCGTCGGCAATCACCAGCGCCGGCATCGCCTCCTGCTGCATCCAGCGCAGCGCCGCAGCGCCGTCCGATGCCAGCTGCAGGTGGTAGCCCTGGCTGGACAGCGCATTGCCCAGCAGCGACAGCCGCGTGGCTTCGCCATCCACCACCAGGATGGTCTGGCCCGCACCCGCGGCGATCGGCGCGTCGATCGCCTCGCCTTCGGCCGGCACTTCGCGCATCGGCAGCAGCAGGTCGAAGCGCGTGCCCACGCCGGGCGTGCTGTCCACGTGGATGGTGCCGTTGGCGCCTTCCACGATCCGCTTGCACGAAATCAGGCCCAGGCCGGTGCCGTTGGCCTTGGTGGTGAAGAACGGATTGAACAGGTGCGACAAGGTCTCGGCATCCATGCCGGTGCCTTCGTCGCTCACCGAAATGCGCAACCACTCTTCCCCCTGCCCGCCCGCGTCGGCAGACGCGCGCAGGGTCAGGCGGCCGCCGCTCGGCATCGCCTGGATGGCATTCAATGACAGATTCAGCAGCACCTGCTGCAGCTCGGTGTAATTGGCATCCACACCCAGGCCTTCGTCGGCCACGTCCAGGTGCAGGCTGACCTTGTCGGGCAGGTTGCTGCGCAACAGCAGCTCCACGGCCTCGAACAGGTGCGCGATGCAGATGTGCTCGCTCGGCTTGCGCGAACCCCGCACGAACGACAGCATCGATTCGGCCATCTCGTGCCCGCGCCGGCCGCACTCGGCGATGATGTCGGCCAGGTGATGCAGCTGCGGGTCGTCGCTGCGCGCCTTGAGCAGGTCCGGCATGATCAGCAGCGGCTGCAGGATGTTGCGCAGGTCGTGGCTGAGCCCGGCCGCCAGCAGCGACAGGCTTTCCAGCCGCTGCGCGCGCATCAGTTCGGCTTCCACCCGCTGGCGGTCCATCGTGCTGCGTGACTCGCGCACCGCGCGTGCCACCGCCGAAGGCAGCCGCGCCGGCTGGTGCTTGATGATGTAATCGTTGGCGCCCTGGTGCAGCGCGGCTACCGCGTTTTCCTCGCCCATCGTGCCGGACACGAAGATGAACGGCACATCGGGATGCCACGCACGCACGATCCGCAGGGCCTCGTTGCCGGAAAAGCCCGGCATGCTCAGGTCCGACAGCACGATGTCCGGCGAGAAACGGGTCAGGGCATCGCGCAGTTCGCGCGCGCTCTCCACCCGCTCGAAGCTCGCTTCAAGCCCCGCATCGAGCATCTGCTCGCACATCAGTTCGGCGTCCTCGGGGGAATCTTCCACCAGCAGGACGCGCAACATACCCAGGGAGGGGCCAGTCAGCGGCATGGATTATTCGACTTCCGGCGCCTGGTTGATGACCGCCCAGAACTTGCCCAGGGTCTGCACGGCACCGAAGAACTGGTCCACGTCCACCGGCTTGACCACGTAGGCGTTCACGCCCATGTCCCAGCTGCGGGCCAGGTCGCTTTCTTCGCGCGAGGACGACAGGATCACCACCGGCAGGCGCTTGAGCTCGTCGGTGTTGCGGATTTCCTTGAGGACTTCCAGGCCGTCCATGCGCGGCATCTTGATGTCCAGCAGCAGCACCGCCGGCAGGCCTTCCTCGCGGTTGGCGTAGGCACCGCGGCGCAACAGGTAGTCCATCGCTTCCACGCCGTCTTCGACGTGCACGATGGGATTGGCCAGACGGGCCTCTTTCAGGGCATCGACGGCCATCTCGGCGTCGGCAGGGCTGTCCTCGGCGAGGAGGATGGTGCGGAGAGCGGTCATGCGGCAGAGCCTTTATTGATTGCGTCGAGCGCAGGAGGAAGCAGGAAGTGGAAGGAGGCGCCCTGGTCGACGGCCGATTCGGCCCAGATGCGGCCGCCATGGCGGGTCAGCACGCGGCGCACACTGGCCAGGCCGATACCGGTGCCCGGATATTCACTGGCCTTGTGCAGGCGCTGGAACACGCCGAACAGTTTGGCCGCGTAGGCCATGTCGAAACCGGCGCCGTTGTCGCGCACCGTGAACAGGTGGCCACCGTCGGGTTGTTGCTGGTACTCGACCTCGATCCGGGCCGGATCGCGGTTGGAGGAGTATTTGATGGCGTTGCCAAGCAGGTTCAACCACACCTGGCGCATCATGTTTTCGTCGGAGACCAGGATCGGCAGCGGCGCGATCTTCCACTCGACCTGGCGTGGCACGCCGGTTTCCTCGGCCTCGC
Organism: Stenotrophomonas sp. HMWF003; assembly: GCF_003061285.1. Classification (NCBI taxonomy): domain Bacteria; kingdom Pseudomonadati; phylum Pseudomonadota; class Gammaproteobacteria; order Lysobacterales; family Lysobacteraceae; genus Stenotrophomonas; species Stenotrophomonas sp. HMWF003. The sequence goes on from NZ_QAIW01000440.1 coordinate 48,618, forward strand.
TCTGCAGGTTGGCGTCCAGCATCGCGCGGGTGTCGGCCACCAGCGACTGCATGTCCACCGCCTGCATGCGCATCGCCGCGCGACCCAGCCGCGAGTAGACCAGCAGGTCGTCGATCAGCGCGGCCATGCGCCGCGCCGAATTGGAAATGACGCCCAGGTAGTGCAGCGATTTCTCGTCGGCCTCTTCGCCCAGGTGGCGCGCAAGCTTGTCGGAGAAGCCGCCGATGTGGCGCAGCGGCGCGCGCAGATCGTGCGAGACCGAGTAGCTGAACGCCTCCAGCTCGCGGTTCACTTCCGACACCTGCTCGACCTTGCCTTCCAGCTGGCGGTTCAGTTCTTCCACGCGCTGCTGCACGGCGCGCTGCACGGTCACGTCGCTGACCGTCATCAGCACCACTTCATCGTCCTTGTCGGGCAACGGCATGCGGCGGGCGTTGATCAGCATGGTGCGCACCTGGTCGTCGGCGGTGCGCTGTTCGTGTTCGTAGTCCCACAGTTCGCGGCCGCGCAGCAGCACGTCGGTCAACCGCTGGCGCACCACCGCATCGCTCCAGGCGCCGGCACCGATGCTGTCCAGCGGCCGGACCTCGCTGCTTTCCTCATCCAGGCCGTAAAGCTCGGCGAACGCCGGATTGTGCAGCTGCACTTTCAGGTCACGGTCCAGCAGCACGATCGGTTCGCGCACGGTGTGGAGCACCGAGGCGGCACGCGCGGCCGACCGCAGCGAGGCGCGTTCGGCGGCAGCGCGATGCCCTGCCTGGCGATACAGCAGCCACAGCACCAGGGCCAGCAGCGACAGCTGGATGGCCAGGGCCGTCCATGAAATGAATTCGCCCTGGCGCTGCTGCTTCTGGAAGGTCGCGGTGCGCTGTGCCAGCAGTTTTTCTTCGCTGGCCTGCAGTTCTTCGATCAGGCCGCGGATGGGGTAGCGCGTGGTCAGGTCCTGGACCAGCTCGCGCTGGTCGGAGTTCGGCGAAGTTCTGGCCAGTTGCTTGGCCACCTCCATGCGCCGCTCGACCATCGACTGGATGCGCCCGATGCGCACCAGCTGTTCGGGATTGTCGCGGGTCAGGTCGGCCAGCTTCTGCAGCCGCAGCGGGATGTCCTTGGCCTGGCCCAGGCGCTCACGCAGTCCCGGCGCGTCGATGCCCTTGGACATCGTCAGTGCGGCCGATTCCACGTCGCGCACGTCGGCCTGCAGCTGGTACACCGCCACGCCTACTTCCTGGGTATGGGTGACCCAGCGCATGGCCTCGACGTTGTCGTCGGACAGTTTGCGCAGGGTGACCCACGGCACCACGATGATCGCCGCCGCGGCCAATGCCAACGCCGGCAAACGCCACCGATCCCAGATTTCATCACTGAAAGCCAGCGCCATAGTCCCTCTTCAACCGTGCGATGCCGTTGCCGGCGGTGCCCTGTCGCGGCAGCCTCGGCTTCCCTGGCACGCCGTCGCGGGCGAAGCCGTCAATATACCGCAGCGCATTGTGAATAGGATGCGCCTTATTTTATGAACAATTAAGCAAACGCAGCGGTGGGTCGGGCCCACAATAAAGGGCGCGCCCGAAGGCGCGCCCTGTTGGGTACTACAGCGGCTGGACTCAGCGCTTGGCAGCGGCAGCAGCCACCTTCAGACCGCTGGCATCGACGCTCTTGACGCCCTTGATGCCCTTGGTCACGCGCAGTGCCTTGTCGTGCTCGGCCTGGCTGGCCACGGTGCCGGTCAGGGTGACCACGCCGTTGACGGTCTCAACCTTGACTTCGGTGCCCGGCACATTCTTGCTGGTGAGCAGGTCGGTCTTGACCTTGGTGGTGATCCAGCTGTCGGTCACCGGCTCGGCCGAATCGTGGGTATCGGCATGGGTCATGGCCGCATGATCGGTGGTCTTCGGCGGGTCCTTGGCCATGGCCGACGACGTGCCCAGCACCATGCCGAGGGCCAGCGAAGCAGCAAGCAGATTACGGGTCGTGTTGGTCATGTGCGGTGTCTCCTTGGGTGTGTGGCCAGTCTCCGTGTCTTGCCGTGTGCAGGACGTCGGCAAGACATAACGCCGCCGTGAACCGCTCAGGTTGATGCACAACCGTTCATGTTCCGCGCTGCAACAACCCACGCTACGCTGTGCAGCCCGCACGGTTGGAGCCCCACCATGACCACGCCCCTGCAGGTTGGATTGATCGGCTACGGCCTGGCCGGCAGCGTGTTCCACGCGCCGTTGATCCAGCACACCCCGGGGCTGGCGTTGCACAGCATCGCCAGTTCGCAGCGCGACCGCCTGCTGCGCAGCTTCACCGATGTGCGCATCTGCGACCAGCCCGCCGAGCTGTTCAATGATCCCGCGCTGGACGCGGTGGTCATCGCCACGCCGAACGCCGAACACGCGCCACTGGCGATCGCCGCGCTGCAGGCCGGCAAGCATGTGCTGGTGGACAAGCCGTTCGCGCTGGACCTGGCCGAGGCCGAGGCCGTGGTGCGCGCCGCGCAGACGGCCGAGCGGGTGGTCACGGTGTTCCAGAACCGCCGCTTCGACGCCGATTTCCTCACCCTGCAGCAGTTGCTGGTCGATGGCGTGCTGGGCGAGGTGGCCGAGTGCCATTCGCACTTCGACCGCTACCGCCCGCAGGTGCGTGACCGCTGGCGCGAGAGCGATGCACCCGGGGCCGGGTTGTGGATGGACCTGGGCCCGCACCTGCTCGACCAGATGCTGCAGCTGTTCGGCTGGCCGCAGGCGATCAGTGCCGATCTGATGGCGCAGCGCGACGGCGCGCGCAGCGACGACTACTTCCATGCGGTGCTGCACTACCCGCGGCACCGGGCCATCGTGCATGCCGGCTCGCTGGTGGCCGCTGCCCGTCCGCGCTTTGCCGTGCATGGCGGTCTGGGCAGTTACCTCAAGCACGGTCGCGATGTGCAGGAAGACCAGTTGCGCGAGGGGATCGCCCCGGGCGCGCCGGGCTGGGGGCTGGACCCGGTGCATGGCCAGCATGTCAGCGTGGATGCCGCGGGCCACGAGCACGCGGCCAGCGTGGACAACGCCCTGGGCGACTACCGGCGCCTGTATGCGGCGTTCCGCGATGCGATGCTGGGGACCGGCGCGCCTACGGTGAGCGCGGAGCAGGCGCTGCAGCTGATGCGGCTGCTGGCGGCGGGCACGGAGAGTGCGCGCAGTGGGCGGC
>NZ_QAIW01000441.1:0-1125 GCF_003061285.1 Stenotrophomonas sp. HMWF003
GGGTGGGACGGGGTGAGTAGACCAGTCGTCTACGATGTGGGCGAATGAAAAGGCACATCGTCATGACGTGCCTCCGGGGTGTTCCGGCCATCAGGCCGAAGGGTGAAGTGCTTGCCGGGTCGCGCTCAGCGCCGTATCGAAGGGCTGCAGGGTACGGGTGATTTTGACCATGATGCTGGCGCCCAGCCACAGCTGGTACAGGCTCTGGGCCACCGTAGTGGGATCGCCGTGGACGCGGAGTGAGCCATCGGCGACGCCGGCCTCGATCGCCCCTGCCAGGCGTTCGACGATGCCGGCCGTACCGCGCTGCAACGCCGCGCGCATGCTGGCCGACAGGTCGGCCACTTCGGCGCCGAGTTTCACCGCCAGGCACTTGCCCTGGCAGTCCTCGAACGACTGGGCGTCCCGCCAGGCGCGGAAGTACGCATCCAGCTGCTGCGCCTTGCTCAGGCCGGGCTGGCGGAAGGTGGCGTCCATCTCGGCCAGGTAGGCGGCGAAGTAGTCCTCCAGCAAGGCCTCGCCGAACGCTTCCTTGGAGCCGAAGTAGTGGTAGAACGATCCCTTGGGCACACCGGCGGCGGTGAGGACCTCATTCAGGCCGACCGCCGAAAAGCCCTTTCCGCCCATGATCCGCTGGCCGGTGGCCAGGATCCTGTCGCGGACATCGAGGGGTTCAGGGGCGGTCGCAGTGCTCATGGGGTGCACTGTACGCCCGATTAGACCGGTCGTCTAGTCCGGCGTTGTCGCAGCCGGAGCGGGCAGAGTGCGCAGCACGGCTTTGTCCAGCTTCGCGACGACGCCCACGCTGCGCCCGGCCAGGTTGGCGACGTGGTACTGCACCGCCACGCCCAGCACCTGGGTCGCTTCGGACAGGCTCAGTCCGTAGCCCTGGCGCAGCCACTGCAGCATGCCGGAGGTGGCCACGCGCAGCGCGTCGTCGCTCGAGCCGGCCTGGCCGAGGGTCATGATCTGGGTCGGCGACTCGACCCGTGGCGTGGCGATCGACTGCCGCTTCACCAGCGCCACCCGCCCCTCGACGTCCAGCGAAGTTTCCAGCGCCCACTGGGTGGTTTCGCCATCGCCCTGCAGGGCGTGGCCATCGCCGAGATACAGCAGCGCACCGGG
>NZ_QAIW01000047.1:0-5399 GCF_003061285.1 Stenotrophomonas sp. HMWF003
CACGCCGCAAGTACGTCCGTGTAGGCTCGTGAGCGCCATCCATGGCGCCCAACGGTCCCGCCAACCCACCCGTACCCACCTATGACAGTGCGTCGGTTCGCGACGAAAAAGCAAAGCCCTCAGTCCGTGCCGTTGCAGCTTTGCGGTGCTTTGCCTTGCCTTGCTATGGCTGCCAGTCAAGTGTCGAGGGTGGGGGTGTGTGGGTTCGCGGGACCGTTGGGCGCCATGGGTCCGGCGCATGCGCCGGACGGGTTGGGCAGGACGCCCAACCCCGGTCTTGCCGTTTGTGCATGACTGCACAAACGAGCAAGGCGCTCACGAGCCTCCAGGGGTGAGGGCGCATTGCTTGCGAGGCATTGCCTCGCATGCGTCCGAACGCACAGCCGCCAGCGGCTGGGCCGGGCCGGGGAGCGGGATTCACGGCGTGTCCCGCGAACCCACACGCCCCCGCCCAGCTCGGTATAACCAGGAGACTGCAGCTGTTGAGCTCCATCTTTGGCGGTCACGGAGGCCCGAAACGAAAAAAGCCGCCACCCGAAGGCAGCGGCTTTTTGCTTTTCTGCAGCCAGGTCGATCAGACGTGATCGGTGCTGCTGGTTTCGTCGCGCTTTTCGCGGGGCGGGAGTACCTGCTCGCCGTGTACCAGGAACCAGACGTTCTCGGCGATGTTGGTGGCGTGGTCGCCCACCCGTTCCAGGTTCTTGGCCATGAACAGCAGGTGCGTGCACGGGGTGATGTTGCGCGGGTCTTCCATCATGTACGTCAGCAGCTCGCGGAACAGCGCCGTGTACTGCGCGTCCAGCCGTGCGTCGTCGTCGCGCAGGGCCAGCGCGGCGGCCGCGTCGTTGTCGCGGTAGGCCTCGATCGCGCGGCGTACCTGCTGTGCGGCCAGGCGGCCCAGTGAACGCAGGCCCTGGATCTGCGGCAGCGGCGGCACCTTGCTCAGCGCGATCGAACGCTTGGCCACGTTCGCGGCGTAATCGCCGATGCGCTCGATATCGGCCGGGATGCGCAGGCCCGCCAGGATCTCGCGCAGGTCGCGTGCCATCGGCCCGCGCAGGGCAAGACGCATCACGTCGTGGCTGATCTGCTGCTCCAGCCCGTCAATCGCCTCGTCGTTGGCGATGATGCGCTGGGCCGCGTTCTCGTCGCGCTTCTCGATCACGTCCATCGACGCCTCGAGCTGGGCGACCGCCATCTCGCCCATGCGCACGATCTCGGCCACCAGCCGCTGCTGCTCTTCGTCGTAGCTCTTGACGATATGGTCGTTGGGAATGCTCATGCGGGTGTAATCCAAAGGTTCGTGGCCGGGATCAGCCGAAACGGCCGGTGATGTAGTCTTCGGTCTGCTGCTTGTTGGGCTGCGAGAAGATCACTTCGGTGCGGTCGTGTTCGATCAGGTCGCCCAGGTACATGAAGGCGGTGTAGTCCGACACGCGTGCGGCCTGCTGCATGTTGTGGGTCACGATCACGATCGTGTAATCGTGCTTGAGCTCTTCCACCAGCTGCTCGATGCGGCTGGTGGAGATCGGGTCCAGCGCCGAGGTCGGCTCGTCCAGCAGCAGCACGTCCGGGCGCAGGGCTACCGCACGGGCAATGCACAGACGCTGCTGCTGGCCACCGGACAGGCCCAGCGCGCTCTGGTTGAGCTTGTCCTTCACCTCGTCCCACAGCGCGCCCTGGCGCAGCGCCTGCTCGACGCGCACCGCCATGTCGGCCTTGGACAGCTTCTCGTGGTGGCGGATGCCGTAGGCCACGTTCTCGAAGATGGTCATCGGGAACGGCACCGGCTTCTGGAACACCATGCCCACCTTGCTGCGCAGGCGGTTCATCGGGTACTTCGGCGACAGGATGTTCTCGCCGTCCAGCAGCACCTCACCGCGCGCTTCCATCTTGGGGTACAGCGCGTAGATGCGGTTGAAGATGCGCAGCAGCGTGGACTTGCCGCAGCCGGACGGACCGATCAGGGCGGTGACGCGCTTTTCGGGGATCTCCAGCTCGATGTTTTTCAGCGCATGGAACTTGTCGTAGTAGAAATCCAGCCCACGCGCGGCCAGCTTGATCGGCGCCGGGGTCTGCAGGTTTTCATGCGAGGCCGGGACCACGATGCGCTGCATCGGCACGGCGTTGGAAAGATCGTTCATGGCGATATCCGCGGAAAGGTCAGTCATGGGAGATACGGTTGCGCAGCAGGATGCCGCGCGCGGAGAGGCTGACCAGCAGCACGAACACGGTCAGCACCAGCGCGCCGGCCCAGGCCAGCACCTGCCAGGATTCATACGGGCTGCCGGCGAACTGGTTCATCACCACCGGGACCGAGGCCATCGGCTGGAACACGTTGCTGTTCCAGTACTGGTTGCCGAAGGCGGTGAACAGCAGCGGCGCGGTTTCACCGGAGATGCGGGCCAGTGCCAGCAGGATGCCGGTGATGATGCCGGCGGCGGCACTGCGGTACAGCACCTGCACGGTCACCTTCCACTGCGGGATGCCCAGCGACAGGGCGGCTTCGCGCATCTGCGACGGCACCAGGCGCAGCATTTCATCGGTGGTACGCACCACCACCGGCAGCACGATGAAGGCCAGCGACAGCGCACCGGCGAAGGCCGAGAACTGCCCGCCGGTCTGCATCACGTACAGCGTGTAGACGAACAGGCCCAGCACGATGGACGGCGCCGAGAGCAGGATGTCGTTGACGAAGCGGACCACCGTGCCGGCCTTGCGGAAGTTGCCGTACTCGGCCAGCCAGGTACCGGCCAGCACACCCAGCGGGGTGCCGATGGCAATGGCCAGGCCGCACATCACCGCGCTGCCGAAGAACGCATTGGCCAGGCCGCCTTCCTGCATCGGCGGTGGCGTCATCTTGGTGAACAGATCCAGGTTGATCCCGGCCAGGCCCTTGGAGGCCAGCGTCCACAGGATCCAGCCGAGGAAGAACAGGCCGAACAGCGCGGTCAGGCAGGACATCAGCAGCGCGACCACGTTGACGATGCGGCGGCGCAGGTACAGCGGCTGGGAAGAGTGCGTAGCGACGGTGGACATCAGTTGCCCTCCTTGCGGGACAGACGCATCAGCATCAGGCGGGCGATTGCCAGCACCACGAAGGTGACGATGAAGAGCACGAAGCCGAGCAGCAGCAGCGCCGAGCGGTAGGTTTCGGTGGCTTCACCGAAGTCGTTGGCGATCAGTGCGGCAATGGTGGTGCCCGGTTCCAGCAGCGACGGCGACAGGCGCACGCTGTTGCCGATCACGAAGGCCACCGCCATGGTTTCGCCGAGCGCGCGGCCCAGGCCCAGGAAGATGCCGCCGATCACCGCCGAGCGGGTGTAGGGCAGCACGATGTCCCAGCTGACTTCCCACTTGGTGGACCCCAGCGCATAGGCCGATTCCTTCAGGCGGGTCGGCACGGTGAGGAACACTTCGCGCATCACCGAGGAAATGAAGGGGATGACCATGATGGCCAGCACGAAGCCGGCGGTAAGCACGCCGATGCCCAGCGGCGGGCCCTGGAACAGCGGGCCGATGATCGGCATCGTGCCCAGGTGATCGTTGAGGAACGGGGTGACGTACTCGGTCATCACCGGGACCAGCACGAACAGGCCCCACATGCCATAGATGATCGAGGGGATGCCGGCCAGCAGTTCGATGGCGGTGCCGACCGGGCCACGCAGCCAGCGCGGCGCCACTTCGGTGAGGAAGAAGGCGATGCCGAAGCTCACCGGCACGGCGATGACCATCGCGATCAGCGCGGTGACCAGGGTGCCGTAGATGGGCGCGAGCGCGCCGAATTTGTTTTCGACCGGATTCCATTCGGACGAATAGAAGAAGCTCAGGCCCTGCTCCTGCAGGGCATGGCGGCCGCCCCACAGCATCGAGAGCGCGGCGCAGGCCAGGGCCACCAGTACCAGGATGACGGTGGCGATCAGGACCCAACGGAACAGTTTGTCGTTGCGGGCGTCGCGCAGGTCGCGGATGGACGGTGCGGGAACAGGCTGGGCAATGGCATTCATGGGAAAAGGCGGAGGCCGTAAGAAGAGGGGTAGTGCCGGGCCATGCCCGGCAACACAGGTGCAGCGTGGTGCTGCCGGGCAGTGCCTGGCACTACGACCGCTCAGGCCCGCGACGCGCGCGGGCCTGGCTGTTTCACTTGAACTCGGCCGTCCAGTAGGCCTCGATCTGCGTTACCAGCTCGGCCGGCAGCGGCACGTAATGCAGTTCGTTGGCCTGCTTCTGGCCGTTCTCGAAGGCCCACTTGAAGAACGCCAGGGTTTCCTTGCTGCGCTTGGCATCCTTGGGCTGCTTGTGCATCAGCATGAAGTTGGTTGCGGTGATCGGCCACGCCTGGTCGCCCGGGGCGTTGGTGATGACCAGGTTGAAGTCCTTGGCGCTGGCCCAGTCGGCGCTGGCAGCGGCCGCGGCGAAGGTTTCGGCGCTCGGCTGCACCCAGTTGCCGGCGGCGTTCTGCATCGAGGCATACGGCATGCCGTTCTGCAGGGCGTAGGCCAGTTCGACGTAGCCGATGGAGCCCTTGATCTGCTTCACGTACGAGGCGACGCCTTCGTTGCCCTTGCCGCCCACGCCATCGGGCCACTGCACCGAGGTGCCTTCGCCGACCTTGCTCTTCCAGTCCGGGCTGACCTTGGACAGGTAGTTGGAGAAGTTGAAGGTGGTGCCCGAGCCGTCGGAGCGGTGGACCAGGGTGATCTTGCCGTCGGGCAGCTTGACGCCCGGGTTGGCGGCAACGATGGCCGGGTCGTTCCAGGTCTTGACCTTGCCCAGGAAGATGTCGGCCAGCAGCGCGCCGCTGAGGCGCAGCTTGCCGGCTTCAAGACCGTCGATGTTGACCACCGGCACCACGCCGCCGATCGCCGACGGGAACTGGCCGAGTCCGGCCTGGGCCAGTTCTTCGCTGCTCAGCGGCTTGTCGGAGGAACCGAAGTCGACGGTGCCGGCCTTGATCTGCGCGATGCCACCGCCGGAACCGATCGACTGGTAGTTGATCTTGGCGCCGGTGGCGGTGTTGTAGTCGGCCGACCACTTGGACACCAGCGGGAAGATGAAGGACGCGCCGGCACCGGAAATTTCAGCGGTCAGGCGATCACCGGCCGCAGGCGCAGCGGCGGGAGCGTCGGTAGCCGGCGCGGCGGCCTGGCCTTCGGCGCCCGGCTTGCAGGCGGAAAGACCCAGCGCGATGGCCAGGGAAAGGGCGGTCAAGCCAGCCGTGTGCAGTTTCATCGGTCACTCCGTAGCGGGATGTGGGCCGGTCTCTCCGGCGACGCTGCTATGAAATGATGTTTTTGTTACAGCCGTATGACGGTGTGACCGGGTGCACGGGAAAGCCCCGTGGGGCGGGGGGTTGAGGTCAAACCTCGAGCGCTCGAAGCCACGGCGATAGTGCCGCT
>NZ_QAIW01000442.1:0-814 GCF_003061285.1 Stenotrophomonas sp. HMWF003
CCACCCCCGCCGCACGGCCATCGTCGCTCCCGTCACCGCCGCTGGTGGTTGCCGCCCGCAGCCAGATCGGGCAGACCGTGCGCTACGACCCGGCCTATGCCGTCCTGGGCTATCCCGGTGGCGACGTCCCCATCGACGGCGGCGTGTGCACCGATGTGATCGTGCGCGCCCTGCGCACCCAAGGCCTGGATCTGCAGCAACGTATCCACGAGGACATGCGCGGCGCGTTCAGCGCCTACCCGGCGCTGTGGGGTCTGTCGCGGCCGGACCGCAACATCGACCATCGCCGCGTGCCCAACCTGATGCGCTGGTTCGAACGCCAGGGCTGGCAGCAACCCGCGTCGCGCCAGGCGGCCGACTTCGCCGCCGGGGACATCGTGGCCTGGAAGCTCAGCGGCAGCGGGCTGCTGCACGTAGGCATCGTCTCCGACCGGCGACGCAGCGACGGCACCCCGCTGATCCTGCACAACATCGCGCGCGGCACGCAGGAAGAAGACCTGCTGTTCGCCCACACCATCATCGGCCATTACCGGCCGCCCGCCTGAGCGCTGGCCACTGCAAGGACGCGCCGCGCACACCGAAACGGGAGGCGCCGATTGAATCAGCGCATCGCCATGCGCCCATTGGTTACCGCGCAAGCCGCGTCGGGCGTCGTGTGTAATCCACGAAGTCGAATGCGGCCGCATGCCGTGCATCGGCCGGATGGTGCTGGCGTGCCACTTCTACCCACAGTGCCGGGTCGACCGGCGGGAAGTGGGTGTCGGCGGGCACCGTGGTGTCCACCCAGGTCAGGTGCAGGTCGGTGGCCTGGGCC
>NZ_QAIW01000442.1:824-1463 GCF_003061285.1 Stenotrophomonas sp. HMWF003
TGCGCGGTCTTGCGCCCCATCAGGATCGGCTTGCCCAGCGTCAGCGCCTTGAAGCGCTTGAGGTCATCGGGCAGCTGCCACGGCAGCTGGTTGTCGTGGCCGATGCCGTGGTTGCGGTCCAGCGCGGCGACCAGCGACAGCCGGATCGCCGTCATACCGCCACCGGCGCCTTGATCGCCGGGTGCGGGTCGTAGCCGTCGATGCGGATGTCATCGAACTGGAAGCCGAACAGGTCGGTGACCGCCGGGTTCAACCACAACTGCGGCAGCGCGCGCGGCGTGCGCGACAGCTGCTCGCGCGCCTGCTCGACGTGGTTGGAGTACAGGTGCGCGTCGCCCAGGGTGTGCACGAAGTCGCCTACGCCGAGCCCGGTGGCCTGCGCCACCATGTGGGTGAGCAGCGCGTAGCTGGCGATGTTGAACGGCACGCCCAGGAAGATGTCGCCGCTGCGCTGGTACAGCTGGCAGCTGAGCTTGCCGTCCACCACGTAGAACTGGAACAGGTTGTGGCAGGGCATCAACGCCATCTGCGACAGCTCGCCCACGTTCCAGGCGCTGACCACCAGCCGCCGCGAATCCGGGTTGCGCTTGATCTCCTCCACCAGCCACTGCATCTGGTCGATGCTGCCGCCATCGGCGG
>NZ_QAIW01000442.1:1473-2481 GCF_003061285.1 Stenotrophomonas sp. HMWF003
CCACTGCTTGCCGTAGATCGGGCCCAGGTCGCCGTTGGCATCGGCCCACTCGTCCCAGATGCGCACCTGGTTGTCGGTGAGGTAGGCGATGTTGGTGTCGCCCTTCAGGAACCACAGCAGCTCATGGATGATCGATCGCAGGTGCAGCTTCTTGGTGGTCACCAGCGGGAAGCCGTCGGCCAGGTTGAAGCGCATCTGCCAGCCGAACACGCTGCGCGTGCCGGTGCCGGTGCGGTCGGACTTTTCGGTGCCGTTCTCCAGCACGTGCTGCAGCAGGTCCAGGTAGGGCTTCATGCCTTCGCTCCGGCCGCCTGCACCGGCAGCTGCGGCTGCAGCACCGGGGCACGGCGCGACAGGGCCAGCAGCACCAGGCCGAAGGCGATCAGCGGCAGGCACAGGATCTGGCCCTTGGTGAGCCAGCCGAAGGCGATGTAGACGCCGTTGTCGGGCATGCGCACGAACTCCACCGCGAAGCGGAAGACGCCGTACATCAACGCGAACAGGCCGGCGATCACGTAACGATGGCGCGGCTTGGCCGACACCGCCCACAACACCACGAACATCACCAGGCCTTCCAGCAGCGCTTCATACAGCTGCGAGGGATGGCGGGCGTACTGGTTGAGCGCGCCGGTGGCGAACTGTTCCTTCAGCGTGGCCAGGTCCAGCCCGTTCAACGGCGCCGGCAGGCCACTGGGAAACACCACGCCCCAGCTGCCGTCGGTGTACTTGCCCCACAGCTCGGCGCCGATGAAGTTGCCGATGCGGCCGAAGCCCAGCCCGAGCGGTACCAGCGGAGACATGAAGTCCAGCGTGTCGAACAGGTGCAGGCGGTGCTTGCGCGACCACCACCACGAGGCGAACAGCACGCCCAGCAGGCCGCCGTGGAAGCTCATGCCGCCGTCCCATACCTTGAACAGCAGCAGCGGGTTGTGCAGGAAATCGCCCAGCGCATAGAACAGCATGTAGCCCACGCGCCCGCCCACCACCACGCCGAGCATGGCGTAGAAC
>NZ_QAIW01000442.1:2492-3179 GCF_003061285.1 Stenotrophomonas sp. HMWF003
CCGTCGGCATTCACCCCCGGCAGGCGCCCGGCGGCGATCCGCTTGCGCCCCAGCCACCAGGCGGCGGTGAAGCCGAGCAGGTACATGATGCCGTACCAGTGCACTTTGACCGGCCCAAGCGAGATGGCGATGGGGTCGATGTCGTGGAAATAGATCATGAAGGGCGCCTTGCAGGGATGGCGATATTCTAGCGCCGCCCGGGAGCGGCCTAGTGGTGGCCGCCGTCGCCCGATTGCCGGGCTTCAGCCCAGGATCTGCGGCGTGTCCGGCAGGCCGTCATCCTGTGACCCCGGAACCGGCGGATAGTGCCCGGCCAGCAGGTCCGACACCTCCTCGATGGCCAGCAGCACCGCGTCCTGCAACGCACCATCGCGCAGGCGCTGCTGCATGTGGGCGCAGATCGCCGCCCATTGCGCCTCGCCCACCTTGCCACGCAGGCCGCGGTCGGCCACCAGCTCGATGGCGTGGTCGGCCAGCAGCAGGTACACCAGCACGCCGTTGTTGTGTTCGGTATCCCAGGTGCGCAGCTGCGCGAAGGCGTGCTCGGCGCGCTGGCGGGGGCTGACGCGCTGCCACAGCGCCAGCAACGGCAGGTCCGCTTCCACCGCGAACATCACCTGGCCACCGTGCCGGCGCTCGCCGGCGGTGATCGCGTCGGTGATCGCCTGCAGCCGTGCCGGCGGGAAC
>NZ_QAIW01000443.1:0-1250 GCF_003061285.1 Stenotrophomonas sp. HMWF003
AACGCACGGAACTCGTCGTGGGCCACGGCCAGCACCACGGCATCGAACGCGCCGGGATCGGCCCGCTCTACCCAGTGCACGCCGCTGCCTGCCAATACCGCCGGCCCCACCCACGGGTCCTGCACGTCCACCCGCGCACCGGCCGCCTGCAGCGACTGCGCCAGCTCCAACGCGCGGCTGTTGCGCAGGTCTGGGCAGTTTTCCTTGAAGGTCACGCCAAGCACCAGGATGCGCGCAGCGTCCGGCGCCTTGCCACGCCCCGCCAGCAACGCCAGCACGCGCTGGGCCACATGTGCGCCGACCCGGTTGTTGACCTGCCGCGCGGTGTGGATCAGGTCCGGGTGGTAGCCCACGCTTTCGGACTTGTGCAACAGGTAATAGGGGTCCACGCCAATGCAGTGGCCGCCGACCAGGCCCGGCCGGAACGGCAGGAAGTTCCACTTGCTGCCCGCTGCATCCAGTACGTCCTGGGTATCGATGCCGAGCCTGTCGAAGATCAGCGCCAGCTCGTTCACCAGCGCGATGTTGACGTCGCGCTGGATGTTCTCGATGACCTTGGCGGCCTCGGCCACGCGGATCGACGGCGCCGGCCACGTGCCGGCAGTGATGATGGTCGCGTACAGCGCATCGACCTGCGCGGCAATCGCGGGGGTCGAACCGGACGTGATCTTGCGGATGTCGGGCAGGCGGCGCTGGCGGTCACCGGGGTTGATCCGCTCGGGACTGTAGCCGCAATGGAAATCGTGGTTGAAGCGCAGCCCGGAACCGGCTTCCAGCAGCGGCACGCACACTTCCTCGGTGGTCCCCGGGTACACGGTGGATTCGTAGATCACCAGGTCGCCGGGCTTGAGCACGGCGGCGATCAGCGACGAGGCGCTGCGCAACGGCCCCAGGTCCGGCTGCTCCAGCGCATCGATCGGCGTAGGTACCGTCACGATGTAGATGGTGCACGCGGCCAGGGCGGCGGGATCAGCGGTGTAACGGGCGTGCCGGGCAGCGGCAAGCTCGTGCGGTTCCATTTCCAGGGTGTGGTCATGGCCACGCTGGAGCTCCTCAACGCGCGCGTGGTCGATGTCGAAACCCAGTGTTGGCTGGCGGGCGCCGAATGCGACGGCCAGCGGCAAACCGACGTAGCCAAGCCCGATGACCGCGATGTGCGGCGCAGCCGCGCCTGCCCCAGCGACCATCAGCCGCGCCCCGGGGATACGCAGCAACGGCAGGTGGGGGGCGGCAAGGGGGCGGAAAGACTC
>NZ_QAIW01000444.1:0-5460 GCF_003061285.1 Stenotrophomonas sp. HMWF003
AAATAAAGGGGGAGGGGGCGGCCGCAGGCCGACTCCGGAGGACATTCGCCGGAAAGGGCATGGGGGCCCAGCGCCCGACCCGCCGACGGCGCCCGACAAGCCAGGCTTCTCCCCTGCTTACCGCAAGCCGAGCCCCGTAGCAGCCGGTAGGCGCCTGGGCAAAATAAAGGAGGAGGCCGCCGCGCGGCCGGGGGACATTTGCACCCGGGGCCTACCGGCTGCTGCGGGGAGCTCACGCTGCGACGGCCCTTGCAACGAGACGCTTCCCTCAGAGGGGAGAAGAACCTTTTTGTGGCCGCAGCATCGAAACCGGTGGGGGTGGAACGCTCAGGCCCCGGCGCAAACAAAGAGGGCGGACCTTGCGATCCGCCCTCCTTTTTTTACTGCAACAGAGCTTCGATGGATCAGAAGCGCTGGGTGTACTTCATGTACAGGAAGCGACCGATGTCGAAGCCGCCGTAGTTGGCGAAGCTCGAGTTCGGTGCCGAGTACATCAGCGGACCCTTGTGGTCGAACACGTTGTTCGCACCGACGGCGATGGTGGCATCCCACGGCGCCTTCCAGTTGATCTGCAGATCGTGGAAGGTGTTGGAGCCGGTGTGACGCAGCGGCGCGCTTTCGCCATTGGCGACGTGGTCCGGGGCATCGCACCAACGGTCGTCGACGCAGTCTTCCTTCATGCCCGAGTAGTAACGGGCGGTGTAGGTCGCACCGAAGTTGCCCAGTTCCCAGTTCACGCCCACGTTGGAACGCACGCGGAACAGACCTGCTTCGCTGACGCGACCGATGATGATGTTGTCACCATCGGAGTTCTGGCCGGCTTCGTCGTACTTGGACAGGTAGCTGGTCTGCCAGTCGATGCTGAACTGACCGATCGCCAGTTCCGGCAGACGGTACTTGACGCCCAGGTCGTAGCCTTCGGTCTTCATCGAGCCGAGGTTGGCCAGGCCGTAGGTCAGCGCGCTGATGTGACCATCGGCAGCACGGGTCACGCCTTCGCAGCGTGCCGAGTTGCCCAGGACGTAGCAGTCACGCAGGATGCGGTCGACGCTGTCCTCGATGATCATGTCCTTGATCTCGTAGCGGTACCAATCCAGCGAGATGTCCAGACCCTGCACCCAGCGCGGGCTCCACACCAGACCAACGGTCTTGCTGGTGGAGGTTTCCGGCTTCAGCTCAGCGTTGGAGCCGCTGATGAACTGGTCCGGCGTCGCGCACGGCCAGGTCTTGCACGGCTGGCCGCCCTGGGCCTGCTGCACGTAGTCAGCCGGTGCGCCGCCGCTGAGGCAGGCGGCATTGCCGGCAACGCTGCCCGCAACGCCCACGGCGCACGGATCGGTGTAACGCTCGAAGCTGGCGTCGCGGCCGCCGTACAGGTCGCTGATGCTCGGGGCACGGAAGCCTTCAGCATAGGTACCACGGACCAGCAGCTCGTCGATCGGACGCCACACCAGGCCGAACTTGGAGTTGATGGTGTCGCCGAAGTTGCTGTAGTCCGAGTAACGGCTGGCAACGTTGAAGCTCAGTTCCTTGGCGAAGGCCATATCGGCCAGCACCGGGATGTTCAGCTCGACGTAGAACTCGTTGAGGCTGTAATCACCCGAGGTGGTGGTCGAGGCAAGGCCGGTGCTCTGGCCCGACTGGCGGAAGGCGTCCGGCACGAAGCGGCCGTCTTCCTTGCGGTGCTCGTAGCCCATCGCAATGCCCAGCTCGCCGGCCGGCAGGTCGACGATCGACCCGGACAGGTTGGCGGTGTAGCTGGTGGTCTTGGTGATGCCGGTGTCGGTGAAGGTCGGGAACAGGAAGCTCTGCAGGTCCGGATCCGCCAACGAACCCTGGCCAGCCACGCCGTACGGCAGCAGCGGGTTCCACGGGCGGCAAGCGCTCAGCGGGGTCGGGTTGGCCGCGGTACCGCACTGGGCCACACCGTTGCTGTTGATGAACGACGGGCCCAGGGCCTGACGCGACGCGATCAGGCTCATGTCGCCGTGACCGGTCTTGGTGACTTCGTTACGGTTCCACAGGGCGCCAGCGTCCCAGTCCCAGGTCTTGCCGGCCAGCTCGAAGAAGCCGCTGACGGTCGGGGCAAAGCGCAGGGTCTTCATGTCGCTGGTGGTGGTGCGCGGCACTTCCCACAGACGACGACGGAACTGCAGGTCCTGGCCAACCGGGTTGAACGCGCTCGAACCGGACAGCGGGGTGTTGATCGCGGCCGACTGCGACTGGTACGGGTAGCCCGCAATCTGCTGGTCGGTGGTGCGCTGGTTGTACAGCAGGTCGGCGTTGAACGTGATCGAATCGGTCAGGTCGTAGTTGCCGTTGACGTAGACCGACTTACGCTCGATGCCGGTCGACGCCATCATCTGCTGGTTGGCGTTGGAGAACTCGCCCGGGGTCAGCTCGTGGTAGTCGTTCGGGTTGTTCGGGTTGCCGCCCGGATTGAGCGTCTGCCAGATCGCATCCTTGCCTTCGCACTTGCCGAACAGCTTCGGGTTGCACCAGGTGCTGTTCTGGCTGATCGGGCTCCACTCTTCAGCGGTCGAGTTCGGGCCACGGCCGCCATCACGGCTGAACCAGCGGTCCTTTGCCCAGACCGGATCCTGCTTGGAGTATTCGGCCGACAGGGTCACGCCGCCGCGCTCGCCTTCCGAGCCCAGGGTCAGCGAATAGGTGGTGCCTTCGCCGTCGCCTTCGCCGTACTGGCCGTAGTAGACGCTGGCTTCAGCGCCGTCGAAACGCTTGCGGGTGATCACGTTGACCACGCCGGCGATGGCGTCCGAACCGTAGATGGACGAGGCGCCGTCCTTCAGCACTTCGATACGCTCAACGGCCGACATCGGGATCTGGCTCAGATCCTGGTAGCCGCCGGTGGTGGCGCCCAGACGCTTGCCGTTCATCAGCACCAGCGTACGGGTGGCGCCCAGGTTGCGCAGGTCGACGTAGTAGCCGCCGACGTTTTCGCCGGACGACAGGGCGTCCGAACGCGAAATGGCCGGAGCACCGGCCGAGGTCAGGTTCTGCAGGACGTCGGCCACCGAGGTGTAGCCCTGCTTTTCCAGGTTCTCACGGCTCAGCGTCAGGATCGGCTGCTGGGTCTCCATGTTGGCGCCACGAATGCGCGAACCGGTGACTTCAATGCGATCCAGGTCGGTCGCGCCCTTTGCTTCCTGTGCGGAAGCAAAGGTCGGCGACAGCGCGAGCGCAATGCCGGCGGGCAGAAGGCCCAGCCGCACTGCAGGAGTACGAAAATTCATTTATCTCTCCGAGGTACGTTAGTAGCGTGTTAAACCGCCTCGGAAAGTTACGATTGCGTTGCGGTTAATTATTTGCGGGAAGCAACCGATGGCTTTGCCGACTTTGGCGGGAGCATTCCACCGGCCTCGCGAAAGCCTGACGCAGACTGCCCGTAACGTGCCCGAAACGCCCGTGCAAAGCTGCAGCAGTTGTCAAATCCACTCGCAGCGGCGACTTCGCCGATCATCATGTCGGTATCACGCAGCAGGTCGGCCGCGCGCTCCAGCCGCAGGCGTGCCGACAGCGACTGCGGGCTTTCTTCATACAGGCTCTGGAAGGTCTTGGACAAGTACCAGCTGGAGAAGTTGGTCAGCTCGGCCAGTTCGCCGATGCGCACCACGCGGTGGCTGTTGCCTTCCAGATACAGGCGCGCACGCTGCATGCGGCCGAACACCTGGCGCTTGCGCACGCGCGAACGGCCCGGGCAACGCTGCACGCCGGTGGCCAGCACGCGCTGCAGCGAGGCCAGGTGCAGCAGCACCGGGCGCAATGCCTGCGCCGGCTGGCCACTGGCCAGTGCGTCGCGCCACAGGCGCAGGGCCACGCGGACTTCGGCGCGGCTCATGCTGCCGCGGCCGGCGTACAGGCTGCAGTCTTCCAGCTCGCCCAGCGCGCGCAAAGCATCCGGGGTGAGGCTCAGGCCGATGCACAGGCCATCGCGGCCGGCCTGGATCATCGGCTTGGATTCCTTCTCGAAGGCGATCCATTCGCGCTGGCGCAGGCGGAAGCGGCCTTCCTTGGATTCCACCCACGCACTGCCACGCAGCTGCATCCACACGGTGAACGTTGCGCCAGCGGTCTGCAGGCTGCCGAGCCGGGCCACGCCCAGGCAGGTGGGCAGCGGACCGTCGTCGACGATCTTGTCCAGGGAAAGCGATTGGCCGCGATCGGCCAAGGAAAGCTGACGCATGACTGCACACCGTGTTTGCCGTTGCGGGGCAAACGTTTTGCCAAATCAGGCGAGCCGGGTCAGGAAAGTGCGACGAGATTCATCCGAATTCGACACGAGGCCGACACGAAGGAAGTACGAAGACTATTTTCCCTTCAAAAACAGGGCGTTGGAAACAGCCGAGAAGACCGGCACTGGTGCCTCGGGGAGTGGCATCACGCCGATGTCGGCACCGTCGGCCACCGCCAGCGCCACGTACAGCGCGCTGCCATCGGGGTGCGCACTGAAGCCGTTGCCGGCACTGAGGCGATCCACGTCCAGGCAGTGTTCGGTGCGGGTGGCACCGGCGTTGATGCGCGAAAACAGCGTGGCGCAGGCGGCGTCATTGGACAGGTAGTCCACGCTGCCATCGCGTGCCACCGTCCAGGTCCGGTAGCGCCAGCGCGATGGCCGGTCGTCGCTGACCTGCTGGATGCTGCCGGTGCTGAGCTGCGCATCCACCGACCACAGCCCACCGGCCGACAACCGGGTGAACAGCACCCGCTGCGCGCTGCGGTCGAAGCGCGCCTGCGACACCCCTTCGATACTGGCCAGCAGCCGCCATGGCGACTGCCGACGATCGAACAGGGACAGCCGCAGCCGCTCGCGCGCGTCGCGGTCCACCACCAGCACGTGGTCGCTGTCGCTGCCGTACAGGGCCTGCAACGGCTGGGCGACCGGCACTGGCAGTGCCACCACCTGCTCATCGCGCGGTGACACTTCATAGATCACCGGGTTGGCCTGCGCATCGCGTCCGGATACCAGCAGGTGCGTGCTGTCAGGTGACCAGTCCGCCGCCTGCCGCGTTTCCGGCCGCAGCCCCTCCACCGGGCGCAGCGAATCGGGCCGGGTCAGGTCGGCCCACCACAGGCCGTAGTTGCCGGACCGGTCGGAGGTGAACACCAGTTGCCGGCCGTCGGGCGCGAGCATCGGCTGACCATCGCGGCCGTTGGAGGGGAACAGGCGTTGCGGTTGCCCCGGCTGGCCATCCTTGAGCGGCACCCGGAACAGCCCGAACTGCGCCTTGCGGTGCACGAAGGCCAGCATCTCGTTGTGCCGCGACACCGCCGGCGACTGCGCATCGTCGATACCGACGTCGCGCAGCGTGCGGTTCTGCGTATCCAGTTCGTAAAGGCGTGATTCGCTGTCCACACGACGGCCGAACACGATGTGGCGGCTGTCACTGCGCCAGGCCCAGCCGCGGATCTCGGCCGAGTCGGCGGTGAGCTGTTCGGGGA
>NZ_QAIW01000444.1:5488-6155 GCF_003061285.1 Stenotrophomonas sp. HMWF003
CTGCGGGTTGCGCACGAACACGATCCAGCGCCCATCGGGCGAGTAGCGCGGCGCGTAATCAAAGCTGTCTTCGGCCACCTGGTAGGCCAGCGGGGTCCAACGGCCACTGGCGATGTCCAGCACGCGGATGCCACGGTAGGCATGCGCGCCGGCCAGCGAGCCGAAGACCAGGCCGCGCCCGTCCGGGGTCCAGTCGAAGCTGAGCAGTTCGGTGCCGTCGCAGCGGGTGACGTGGCGCACCGCGCCGCCGGTGGCGCTGGCGATCAGCACCTCGCAGCTGGCGTTCGGACCGAACCGCGCGAACGCGATGTCGCGCCCGTTGGGCGACCAGTTGGGGAAGCGGTCGGAATAGCCGTCCGGCGTCTCGGCGAGCAGCCGCGCCGGCGCGTTGCCCGAGGTCTGCACCTTCACCGTGCTGCCTGCACGGGCGCTGCTGTCGGCCTCGTAGGCGACCTGCGAACCGTCGGGGGACAGCGTGGGATAGGTTTCGAACCCGGCGGTGGCGGTGATCAACCGGTACGGCCGCTGCGGGCTGCCGACAACCCGGCTGCCATCCTCCAGCACGCCGCTGGCACCCTGCCCGGCCTGCGGGCGCTGCAGCAGCATGGCCGCCATCACCAGCAACGCCACCAGCATGGCCAGCCCCACGGCCAACAGCACGTAGCGA
>NZ_QAIW01000445.1:0-1739 GCF_003061285.1 Stenotrophomonas sp. HMWF003
AACGACGAGCACCTCGACATCGCCAGCCTCGGTGGCCACACCATGGGCACCACCTGGCAGGTAAAGCTGGTGGTCGCGCGCACGCGCGATCTGCACCCCCTGCATGCCGGCATCCAGGCCCGGCTCGACGCCATCGTGGCGCAGATGAGCACCTGGGAAGCCAACAGTGACATCACCCGTTTCAACCGTGCCGCGCCCGGCAGCGCACAGCGCGTGCCCGACCTGTTCGCACAGGTGGTGGACGCCGCCATGGACATCGCCCGCCGCAGCGCGGGTGCCTTCGACCCCACCGTGGGGCCGCTGGTCGCGCTGTGGGGCTTTGGCGCGCACGCGCTCGCACAGCGGATTCCCGACCCCGCCACGCTGGCCGCCACCCGCGCGCGCTGCGGCTGGCAGCGCCTGCACTGGGCCGATCAGACCCTGCAGCAACCCGGTGGCGTGGAACTGGATCTGTCCGCCATCGCCAAGGGCTTCGGCGTGGACCAGGTCAGTGCCTGGCTGCGCCAGCAGGGCGTGCATGCCGCGCTGGTGGAAGTGGGCGGTGAACTGCATGGTTACGGCCGCAAGCCCGACGGCCAGCCCTGGCGCGTGCTGGTCGAGGCCGGTCCCGAAGAAGAAGCCAGCACCGCATTGCCGCCACGGGTGCTCGCGCTGGACGACCTGGCCGTGGCCACCTCCGGCGACCGCTGGCACCACTTCGAACAGGACGGCGCGCAGTTCAGCCATACCCTGGACCCGCGCACCGGCGCGCCGGTCACGCGTGCGGCCGCCGCCGTCACCGTGGCCGCACGCGACGCGATGCATGCCGACGGCTGGGCCACCGCACTGACCGTGATGGGCGTCGAGCAGGGGTTGGCCTTTGCCCGCGAGCACGCGCTGGCCGCGCGCTTTGTCAGCCGCGGCGCGCACGGCGTCGAAGAGCACCTGAGCCCGGCCTTCGCACAGCTGCTGGATGCACCACAGGCGCCGCCCGCATGAGCCGTCCGTCGCGCGCCACCGTGGGCAACCTGCTGGTGATCGCCGTGCTGGCGGTGCTGGCGTGGCTGCTGCTGCGCCTGCACCTGCAGGCGCCGTGGTGGCAGGGTCCACCGCTGGCGTCGCACTGGCGCATCGCCGCCGCCAGCGTGTTCGGCTATGCCGTGCTCTGCGCCGCGATCTGGTGGCGGGGGCGTCCACGCGACGATGCCGCGGTAGCGGGCGGGCCGGTACCGCTGCTGCTGGTCTGGGCCAGCCAGACCGGCTTTGCCCAGCAACTGTGCGAACGCAGCGCCGAGACCCTGCGCGCGGCGGGCGTGCCGGTGCGGCTGCGCGGCCTGCACCAGGTGGACGCCAGCACGCTGCAGCAGGCCACGCAGGTCCTGTTCATCGCCAGCACCACCGGCGAAGGCGATGCGCCCGACCACGCGCTGCCGTTCCTGCGCACGGTGATGCCGCAGGCGCTGGCACTGCCACAGCTGCAGTACGGCGTGCTGGCACTGGGCGACCGCAGCTACGGGTACTTCTGCGCGTTCGGCCACCAGCTCGATGCGTGGTTGCGCCAGCACGGCGCGCACCCGTTGTTCGACACCGTGGAAGTGGACAACGCCGACCCGGCCGCGCTGCGCCACTGGCAGCAGCTGCTGGGCCAGCTGGGCGGCACCGCCACGGACCTGCCCGACTGGACCCCGGCCGATTACCTGCACTGGCAGCTGCGCAGCCGCACGCTGGAAAACCCGGGCAGCCCCGGTGCCGGCACCTGG
>NZ_QAIW01000445.1:1790-9910 GCF_003061285.1 Stenotrophomonas sp. HMWF003
CGCGGTGGATGCGTGGCTGGCCACCACCGCGCTGGACGGCACGCAGCAGATCGACGGCGACACCCTGCACGCGCACCTGTCGCGCGCGCACCTGCCCGATGCCGATGAAGCACCAGCCAACGACGCGGCCGCGTTGGTGGCGTCATTGCGCCCGCTGCCACACCGCGAATACTCCATCGCCAGCATGCCCGGCGAAGGCCACGTGCAGCTGTTGCTGCGCCGCCAGCTGCGCCCGGATGGCACGCCCGGTCTGGGCAGCGGCTGGTTGTGCGACCACGCCGCGCTGGGCGGCCGCATCGACCTGCGGTTCCGCAGCAACCCGAATTTCCACGCCCCTGCGCCGGACGCCCCGCTGATCCTGATCGGCAACGGCACCGGCATCGCCGGGTTGCGCGCGCACCTGCGTGCCCGCATCGACGCCGGCGCGCGGCGTACCTGGCTGCTGTTCGGCGAGCGCACGCAGGTGCACGACTTCTACTTCGGCGACGAACTGACCGCGTGGCAGCAGGCCGGCTGGATCGAACACCTGGATACGGTGTTCAGCCGCGACGGCGGCGAACACCGCTACGTGCAGGATCGCCTGCAGGCCCGCATCGACCGGCTGTGGGAGTGGTCACGGCAAGGCGCCACGATCCTGGTCTGCGGCAGCCTGCAGGGCATGGCCCCGGCCGTGGACGCGGTGATCGAACGCGCCCTCGGCCGCGAAGGCAAGGAAGCGCTGATCGTGGCCGGGCGCTACCGGCGCGACGTGTACTGAGCGCACGGACGCGCCAGCACCGGTTCCCATACGGCTGCCGATGAACGTGATCGTCGCGGCGAACGCCTGACCCGCAACGGAGCCGCCTTCGATACAGGTGATGCCACCACCGAACGCTGCACACGCTATCGGCAGTCGATCGGGATGCGCCCCTACCGCGCGCTCAGCCGGATCGCGAGCAGTTCACCGCCGCCACGCAACGCAAATCGTCTGCGCGGGCCAGCCGCCAACCAGGCGGTGTCGCCGGCGTCCATCGGCGGCAGGTCGGTGTCGCCCTCGAACTGCGCCTGCCCGGCCAGCAGATGAATCGCCCAGGCCACCGCCGGTTCGGTGAAGAAGAACATGCTGCCCACCAGCGGACGGTGCAGCAGTTCGGCCTCCAGCGCGTCGCGGCGCCACATCAGGTTGAAGTCGTGGGTAAGCCCGTCCACCAGCTCGCCATGGATCTCCGCTTCGCCGGCAAACCGCATCCGGTCATGCGGCGGCAGCAGCGTATGCACGGCCCCGTCGGCAAAGCGCAGGCGCAGGCCTTGCCCGCGCAGCAACACCAGTTCGCGCTCGATGCCGGGGAACGCGGAGAACGCCGCATCCTGCTCGATCTCGGCAATCGACAGGCGCACCTGCCACTCCTCGGTATCGGGCACGCGCAGGATTTCCCGCGTCCAGCCCAGGCCATTGCGCCAGCGCTCGCGGCGGTATTCGAAACTTGGAATCACGCGCGTGGCCGCGCTCAGGACGGTATCGGTCGACATGCCGGCATTGTGCCTCAGCCGGCGCGGCCGCCGCAGTCCGGGCCCAGCAACTGCGAACGTGCCAGCCAGTCCTTGTCGGGGTAGTAGGCGAACACCATCGCGCCGTCACGCAGGCTGTTGATGAGTGGCTTGGCCACGGTCAGCCGTACCGCCGGGCAGCCGAGGCTGCGGCCCAGCCGGCCCTGCAGCCGGGCCATGGTCGGGTTCACGTACGGGGCGCCATGGATGACGATGGCGCGGTCGCGCGCATTGTCGTTGAAGCCCGGCTCCAGCCCTTCCAGGCGCAATGAATACCCATTGCCGCCCATGTAGGTTTCCTTCGCGGTGAACGCGCCCAGGCTGGACATGAAGCTGCCATCGCGATTGGAAAAATGTTCGGTCTGGTTGCCGCCGCTGTTGCGGCCATGCGCCACCCATTCCTCGAACAGCAGCTTCTGCCGGGCCAGGTCGAACACCCACATGCGCTGTTCGGTGGACGGGCGCGAGTAGTCGATCACGCTCAGCCGGGTCGGGTCGATGCCCAGTTCCGGCCGTCGCAGTGCGCAGGTCATCGCCTTGGCCGCCAGCTGCAGCACCTTGCGGTCGGCGCCCGGCGCCGCGCGCGCCAGCATGTCGGCCAGCTGTGCCGGCGGCAGGGTGGCCGGCGCGGCGGCCGCGCACGCGCCCACGGCCGACCCGGCCAGCGCCAGTCCGCACAGGACAGTTCGAGTTCTCCGGGTCACGCGCATGGACGACATACCAACAGGGCCATTCCTTACAAGGTGGACCCGCCCGCGTCCGATTCCAACACCGGCTGCAGGTTTTGTTCATCGGCCACCGGGCGTACCGCCGGCAGGCTGGTCACCAGCAGCGTGGTGCCCGGTACCAGCGCCTTGTACAACTGCTCGGCAAATTCCGGTGGCAGCGCCATCGGCAGGCTGGGCGTGGCCAGCAGGTCCGGGCTGGCATTGCCCGCGCTCTGCCCCAGCAACGGGTAGGCGGTCCACTTGTGCAGGCGCTGGTGGGCGTCCAGCGGGCTGGGCACATCCGAGTAGCCCTGCTGCATCACGAACAGGGTGGTGCCCTCGAACGCCGGCAGGGCCTTGGCCTCCAGCCGCGATTCGCCGATCAGCACGCCATCGCGCAGCACGTACAGGCGCTGGTCGTGCAGGCTGACCAGAATGCCCACCTGGCCACTAGGCGCGGCCGCGTCGTTCCAGTAATGCGCCGGCGCATCGGTGGTTTCCACCAACGGCTTGCCGGTGCTGTTCACCGGGGCCAGCACCGCCGGGTAGGCCAGCGTCATCGGCGCGCTCTTGGCGTCGGCCACCACCACGGTGTCGCCGCGCCGGGTTTCACCGAACAGCTTCTGCGCGAACGCCTGTGGCAGGCGCACGCAGCCGTGCGAGGCCGGGTGCCCGGGCAGGTTGCCGCCGTGCAGCGCGATGCCGTCCCAGGTCAGCCGCTGCATGTAAGGCATCGGCGCACTGTTGTAGAGGTTGGACTTGTGGTCCTTGTCCTTCTGCAGAATGGTGAACACACCGGTCGGGGTTTCATGCCCGGTCTTGCCCGAGCTGATCGTGCTCAGGCCAATGGCGATGCCGTTGCGGTACACGTAGGCGCGCTGCTCATCCAGGCTGACCACCAGCACGATCGGCCCGGCCGGCGAGATTTCCGGATGCCAGAGAAACTCGCCCGGCTTGAGATCGGTGGGCCCACGCGGTGCGGCGGTGGCTTTTTCAGCGCTCGTGCTCGCCGGCGGCGCAGCAGCCGCGGCCGAGCAGAATCCGCTGGCGAACAGGGTGGCCAAGGCCAGGGTAAGCAACGCGCGGCGTGGTGCCATGGGGTCATTCCATCCAGTGATGCGCAGACGCTACACCAACGCACTGCATGAAACAGGTGTTCGCAGCGTCTTGATCAAGACAGCCACGCATGGCGTGGCGTTGTCGGCGCGAGCACACCACGCCGCCCAAAAAGAAATTGCCCGGCCACGCATCCCTGCGCAGTACCGGGCAATCGTCACATCCTTGTCGGCATCCCGCCTTCCCCCTGTGCATCCTGCCCAGTATGGGTGCCGGCCATGCTCCCTGCACTCGGCCGTATCCTGTTCCGCCATCACAGCCCTTCCCGGGTCTGGATGCCACCGTCCTGGTGGATCCGCGCCATTCCTTCCGCGCCGCATCCCTGCGCACCGCGTCCCTGCGTATGTCGGTGTCACCGCGCGTCCTGCGCGGCGACCAGTGACCGGCTCCCTGCCCGTCCCCGACCTGTCCTGTCTGGTCAGCGCCTCGGTACGGATGCCGGCAACGCCCTCCTGGGCGGTTCCGCGGCGGGGCTCTTCATGATCCCCGTCGTCATCCGTTGTCGATTCCGTTCGACCGTTGCTGTCCCTATCCCCTTCACCCGCGTCAAATCCTCGACGCGAAGGAAGTGGCCGTGTTGTCGCCGGTACGCGACGATCGCGTCGGCCTTGCGTGGCCCCACGTTCGCCAATCCCTGCTGCAGCGTCGACGCATCTGCTGTATTGATGTCGATCCGGTCGGATGCTTGCGCAGCGGCCATCAGCAACAGTCCCAGCACCAGCGCCTTACACGAAAACCAAGGCCCCACCTTGCTACTCCTTGTGGCTCGGCACCCGGTGCCTGCCGGCTATCCCGTCGGAAGCGCCAGCGTGCCTCGCCACATACACACAGCCTATCGTCCACAGCGGCTTCACACAGCCAGCCAAATACCTGACGTTGTGTAGGGAAATCCCTACCCCTCTCCCGGGCGTAGAATGTGAGGACTTGCCAATGCATCCGGAGTGTCAGATGGACAGCACCAAACTCGGCCAATTCGTCAGTGAGAAGTGGGACAGCGAAATCGTCCCGCAATTGGTCGATTACATCCGTATCCCCAACAAATCGCCGATGTTCGACGCCGATTGGGTGGCCAATGGGTACATGGAGCAGGCCGTCACCCTGATGGAAACCTGGGCCCGTGCCCAGAACCTGCCGGGCCTGACGGTGGAGGTGGTGCGCCTGGAAGGCCGCACGCCGCTGCTGCTGCTGGAAATTCCCGCCTCCGGCGCCGAGACTGGCGACGACACCATCCTGCTGTACGGCCATCTGGACAAGCAGCCGGAAATGACCGGCTGGGACGATGACCTGGGCCCGTGGGTGCCGGTGCTGCGCGGCGACAAGCTGTACGGCCGCGGTGGCGCCGACGACGGCTACGCGATGTTTGGTTCGCTGGCCGCCGTGCTGGCGCTGCAGGAACAGGGCCTGCCGCACGCGCGCTGCGTGGTGCTGATCGAAGCCTGCGAAGAATCGGGCAGCTACGACCTGCCCGCCTACGTGGACCACCTGGCCGACCGCATCGGCAAGCCGTCGCTGGTGGTGTGCCTGGATTCGGGTTGCGCCAACTACGACCAGCTGTGGTGCACCACCTCGCTGCGTGGCCTGACCGGCGGCAACTTCTCGGTCAAGGTGCTCAACGAAGGCGTGCATTCCGGTGATGCCTCCGGCGTGATCCCGTCCAGCTTCCGCCTGCTGCGCCAGCTGCTGTCGCGCATCGAGGACGAGAACACCGGCCGCATCCTGATCGACGGCATGAATGTCGAGATCCCGGCCGAGCGCCTGGAACAGGCCAAGCGTGCCGCCGACGTGGTGGACACCGCGATCTTCGAGAAATTCCCGATGGTCGACGGCCTGAAGCCGATGAACGAGGACCTCACCGAGCTGGTGCTCAACCGCACCTGGCGCCCGGCGTTGTCGGTGACCGGCGTGGACGGCATGCCGCCGCTGGCCTCGGCCGGCAACGTGCTGCGCCCGCATACCGCGGTGAAGCTGTCGCTGCGCCTGCCGCCCACCGCCGACGGCAAGGCCTGCGGCGAGCTGCTGAAAGAAGCGCTCCTGCGCGACCCGCCGAACGGCGCGGAAGTGAAGCTGGACCTGGAAAAGGCCTCCAGTGGCTGGAACGCCCCGGCGATGGCGCCGTGGCTGACCCAGGCCATCGACGACGCCAGCCAGACCTTCTTCGGCAAGCCGGCGATGTACATGGGCGAAGGCGGGTCGATCCCGTTCATGGGCATGCTGGGCGAGAAGTTCCCCGGCGCGCAGTTCATGATCACCGGCGTGCTTGGCCCGCACTCCAACGCGCATGGCCCGAACGAGTTCCTGCACATTCCGATGGGCAAGAAGGTCACCGCGTGCGTGTCCAAGGTGATCAGCGAGCACTACGCGGCCAGCCTGCGCGGTGAGACCAGCGGTTCGCCGGTCGCCGCCGACAGCGGCACCCGCCACGGCGGCCACGGCTGCTGCTGATTGCGTCACGCCGTGACGGACGCAGCCTGGCCTTGCTAGGCTGCGTCCATCCTTCGACGGCGTAGATGGCATGAACGGACTGTTTGGCAGCACCAGCTGGCTCTACATCATCCTGGTCGGCTTTTTCGTCGGCCTGCTCGGACGCTTCTTCATGCCCGGCAACAACCGCATGGGCTGCCTGCTGACCATCGTGCTGGGCATCGTCGGCGCGCTGCTGGCCGGCTGGTTTGGCCAGTACATGGGCTGGTATGCCGCCGGTGAGCCGGCCGGCTTCCTCGGCGCGGTCCTCGGTGCGGTGGCCGTGCTTGCCCTGCTGCGGCTTGTGAGCGGCGGCGACAAGCGCTGAGCCCGCGCACTTCTCCTATTCCCCTGGCGCCACCCGGTGCCGCTTCGACGTACCTGTCCATGAACGATCCTGCTTCCGATCCCCAGCGCGCCGAACTGCGCCGCCAGTGGGCCAGCACCGCGCTGAACGACCCGCAGCTGGCGCTCGACCGTGCCTCGGTCGACGCCGGGTTCCGCAGCTACTGGCGTGCCACCAGCACGCGCGGCAGCCACATCGTGATGGACTCCCCGCCCGGGCTGGAAGACGTGCGCCCGTGGCTGCGCATGCATGACCTGCTGGAACCCAACGGCGTGCGCGTGCCCCAGGTGCTGGAGCGCGATGTCGAACAGGGCTTCCTGCTGCTGGAAGACCTGGGCGGGCCCACGCTGGCCCGGCACATCGACGACAGCAATGCCGATGCGTGGTTCGATGCCGCTTTCGCACAGCTGATCCGGCTGCAGCAGATTCCCGTGCCCGAGGGCATGGGCAGCTTCGGCGAGGCGCTGCTGCAGCGTGATGCCGGGCTGTTCGACGAATGGTTCCTGCAGCGCCACCTGGGCCTGCAGCTCGACTGTGGCGAGCTGGAGCAGCTGCAACTGATGCACCGCCGGCTGATGGACAACGCCCTGAACCAGCCGCAGGTGCTCACCCACCGCGACTTCATGCCGCGCAACCTGATGCCGGTCGACGGCGGCCCGGCCGTGCTGGATTTCCAGGACCTGGTGCGCGGACCGATCGCCTACGACCCGGTGAGCCTGTTCAAGGACGCGTTCCTGAGCTGGCCGCTGGACAAGGTGGATGCGTGGCTGGCGCGCTACCACGCCCAGGCGCTGGCCGCGGGCCTTCCGGTGCGGCCGTGGCCGCAGTTCCTGCGCGACGCCGACTGGATGGGCGTGCAGCGCCACCTCAAGATCCTGGGCCTGTTCGTGCGCCTGCGCGACCGCGACGGCAAGGGCCACTACTTCGACGACGCGCCGCGCTTCATCGCCTACCTCGACGAAGTACTGCCGCGCCATCCCGAACTGGCCGCGCTGGACGACCTGCTGCAGCGGCGCATCAAGCCGGCGTTGGCGCAGCTGGCCAGCCCGGTGCTGGCGCGCCCATGAAGGCGCTGATCTTCTCGGCCGGCAAGGGCGAG
Organism: Stenotrophomonas sp. HMWF003; assembly: GCF_003061285.1. Taxonomy (NCBI): domain Bacteria; kingdom Pseudomonadati; phylum Pseudomonadota; class Gammaproteobacteria; order Lysobacterales; family Lysobacteraceae; genus Stenotrophomonas; species Stenotrophomonas sp. HMWF003. The sequence goes on from NZ_QAIW01000445.1 coordinate 9,046, forward strand.
CGCATGCGCCCGCTGACCCTGCACACGCCCAAGCCGCTGCTGGTGGCCGGCGGCAAGCCGTTGATCGCCTGGCATCTGGAAAAACTGGCGGCCGCAGGCATCCGCGAGGTGGTGGTCAACACCTCGTGGCTGGGCGACCAGTTCGCCCCCGCCTTGGGCGACGGCGCGCGCTGGGGCCTGCGCCTGCACCTCATCGACGAAGGCGCGGTACCGCTGGAAACCGGCGGCGGCATCCTCAACGCGTTGCCGCTGCTTGGCGATGCGCCGTTCCTGGTGGTCAACGGCGATGTCTGGACCGATCTGGCGTTCAGCACGTTGCCCGACGCGCCGGCGGGCGATGCGCACGTGGTGCTGGTCGACAACCCGGCCCAGCATCCGCGCGGCGATTTCATCCTGCGCGGCGACGGCCAGGTCAGCGACGAAGGCGACGCTGCGCGACTGACCTATGCCGGCATCGGGGTGTACCGGCCGCAGATTCTCGATGCGTGGCGCGCCGTGATCGGCGACACCGTCGGCGCGCAGGCGCAGCCGCCGCAGTTCGGCCTGGCGCCATTGCTGCGGCATGCCATGGCGCAGGGCCGCGTGAGCGGGCAGCACCATGGCGGCCAATGGACCGATGTGGGCACGCCGGCGCGGTTGGCGCAGTTGGACGCGCAGCTGCAGGCCCGGCACGGGTAACTGCGCGGAAACCCACCCTGGGCAACCCGGCGGCTCTACCGCCGGTGGGGACCGTCTAGCGCAGCCGACCAACGGTCGGCTCTACCGCCGGTGGGGGTCGCCTTCAGCGCAGCCGACCAACGGTCGGCTCTACCGCCGGTGGGGGTCGCCTTCGGTGCAGCCGACCAACGGTCGGCTCTACAGGCGG
>NZ_QAIW01000445.1:9920-12294 GCF_003061285.1 Stenotrophomonas sp. HMWF003
TCTTCGTCATCCAGCGGCTGCAGCTGCACGCGGACGCACTGCTGCAGGCGCGAACGCAGGTCCGGCAGCACCAGGCCAAGCTGGTCCGGGCCGTGCTGGGCGGTATACAACAGGGTGATGCCGGCACTGCGCGCGCGGTTGTGGAAATCAAACAGCGCCACCTCGTCCTCGCGCTGCCCGGCCACTGCATCCAGCCCGTCCAGCGCGACCAGGTCGCGCCCTTCCAGCGACTCCAGCGCGGCGCGGGTGCGGCCCACCACCGCCTTCAGCGGCAGGTAGGTCGGCTGGCGGCCGGCCTGTTCGGCCAGCGAGCACATCGCCAGCGCCTGGTGGGTCTTACCGGTACCGGCCGCGCCTTCCAGGTACACCCAGTCGTGCGCGGCCCCCACCGCGATCGCACGCAGCTGCGCCAGCGCACCGTCCGGTGCACCGATGAAGGTTTCCAGTCGCTCGTCCTGCGGGTAGCGCAGGGCAAGCGGCAGCTGCGGAACGACGCTCACTGCAGGTCAGGCGCCTTCGGCGAGGTGTCCACGATGATGGTGGGCTTGTCGATGTAGGAATCCAGCACGATCGCCGACTTCTCGCCGGCATACAGGTCGCTCTGGCGGTAACGCTGGTGCGCATAGCGCAGCAGTACGTTGCTGACCGCGGCCACCGGCAACGCCAGCAGCATGCCCAGGAAGCCGAACAGCTGGCCACCGGCCATCACCGCGAAGATCACCGCCACCGGGTGCAGGCCGATCTTGTCGCCGACGATGCGCGGGGTGAGCACGTAGCTTTCCAGCAGCTGGCCCACGGTGAACACCACGCCCACCAGGATCAGCAGCTTCAGGTCGAAGCCCTGCGCCTGCACCAGCGCCGCACCGATGGCCATCACGATGCCGGTGGTGGCGCCCAGGTACGGAATGAAGCTGATCAGGCCGGCCACCAGGCCGATCAACAGGCCCAGCTTCAGCCCCACCAGCGACAGGCCGGCGGCATACACCACGCCCAGCGCGATCATCACCAGGAACTGGCCGCGGATGAACGCGCCCAGCACCTCGTCGGACTCGCGGGCCAGCTTGGTGATGGTGCCGATGTGGTTGCGCGGGATCATCGACGCCACCCGCTCCACCAGCTTGTCCCAGTCACGCAGGAAGTAGAACGCCAGGATCGGCAGCAGCAGGATGTTGACCACCCAGGTCACCATCGTGAAGCCCGAGCGCGACACGTAGCCGAAGAAGGTCTTGGCGAAGCCGCCAGCCTGCTGCCAGTGGCTGCGTACCCATTCGATCAGCCGGTCCGGGTCCATCCACTGCATGATCTCCAGGCCGGTCTTCTGCTCGAACCACGGAATGCCGGTCTGCATCAGCCATTGCTGGGCCTGCGGGATGGCCGCCACCAAGGTGGCGATCTGGCGCTCGATCATCGGCACCAGGATCAGCAGCGCGGCGGTGATCAGCAGGATCATCGCCACGAACACCAGCACCACGCCGGTATTGCGCGAGCGGCCGGTGGCCTCGATCCGGTCGACCAGCGGGTCGCCCAGCCAGGCCAGCGCCAGGGCCAGCACGAACGGGGTGAGGATCGGGCCCAGCAGCCAGATCACCCAGCCCACTGCCAGCGCCGCCAGTACGTATTTGAGGCGGCGCAGGAACTGCGCGATCTCGGCTTCGGGAGTGAGGATCATCGCAGTCGGTACTCGTTGCTGGCCGGGGGCGGCGGCGTGCCGGGCGCGTCATCGCCATCGACCGGCACCGGCAGCGGGGCCAGCGGCACGATCACGCCGTTGTCGCCGAGCATGCGGTTCAGGCCGGACAGGCCGGTGGTCATTTCCAGCGACAGCTCCAGGCGGTTGCCCGACGCGCGCAGCGGGGTGATGGTGCGCACCACCGGGTTCTCACGCAGGCCGGCGGCCAGGCGCAGGTAGTCCTCGGCACTGTCCAGCCCGCTCACCACGATGGTGTAGCTGCCGGCCGCGCCGGTAGCGGCCCCGGCCTTGGCGTAGCGCCGGACCAGCGCGTCGGCGGTGCCGTCGGCGCCGCTGGCCATGGCACGGCGGGCATCGCTGTCCTTGGTGGTCCACTTGTTCAGTTCCTTGCCACCGTCCACGAATACCCAGTCGGCCACCCAGCCGCCGTTGGCGCGGTATAGCTTGCCCACCAGCTGCATCGGCGGGGCGTAGCGCGAGGAGGCGCGGGCCACCGCGGCGGTGTCCTGGCGCCAGATCGCCCCCACCAGTGCCTGTTCGGCGGCGCTGCCACCGGGCAGGCCCAGCTTGTAGCCGCGCTCGATGGCCCGGTTCAGCAACGGGCGGGCCGCGTTGGCCTGCTGCACGCTGACCAGTCGCGGGCCGCTGCCATCGTCGATGGCCAGCCAGACCACCGGCTTGGGC
>NZ_QAIW01000445.1:12304-22977 GCF_003061285.1 Stenotrophomonas sp. HMWF003
CGCGGCTGCGGCCACAGCGGCAGCCCCAGCGCGGAAATCAGGCCGTCCACGTCGTCCTGGCGGAAACGTGCCACCAGCGTGGTGCGGAAGCTGGGCGCCCCGCTGGCCGAGGTGCTCTGGTCCTGGCGGTAGTCATAGCTGGCCACGTAGTCCTTGGCCCCGCGCAGGGCCTGGGCCACGCCCGGGCGGCCCATCACGCTGCGGTCGCCGGACAGCTTGGCCAGCACATTGCCCAGCGCGCGCGCCAACGCGCCGTTGCGGTCGGCGTCGGCCTGGCTGTTGACCGGCACTTCGGCCTCGTAGGCGCCCGTGGCGCTGGCCACGTCGCCTTCGGTACGCAGGCCGCTCTGGGCCATCGTGGCCACCGGCAGGCATAGCGTGAGGAGCATCATCAAAAAGAGGCTGCGGCGCATCAGGACTTCCATTGAGCGTATCCGGGGGGAATTGTTGCCCGAATAGGGCCTGCGCGCCAACGTGGCCTGTTAAAATCGCCGATTCACCCCAGCGCAGCGCCGACGCCCGTGACCAACTCCCCGTCCAACCCCTCTCCCCTGACCTACCGCGACGCCGGTGTCGACATCGACGCGGGCAATGCACTGGTCGAGCGCATCAAGCCGCTGGTCAAGCGCAGCTTCCGCCCCGAAGTGATGGGCGGGCTGGGGGGCTTCGGCGCGCTGTTCGACCTCTCCAACAAGTACCGCGAACCGGTGCTGGTGTCGGGCACGGACGGCGTGGGCACCAAGCTGAAGCTCGCACAACAGCTGGGCCGCCACGACACCATCGGCATCGACCTGGTGGCCATGTGCGTGAACGACGTGCTGGTGCAGGGCGCCGAGCCGCTGTTCTTCCTGGACTATTTCGCCACCGGCAAGCTGGACATCGACACCGCCGCGGCGGTCGTGGGCGGCATCGCCAACGGCTGCACCGAGGCCGGCTGCGCGCTGATCGGCGGCGAAACCGCTGAAATGCCCGACATGTACGCCCCGGGCGAGTACGACCTGGCCGGCTTCACCGTGGCCGGGGTCGAGAAGAGCGAGCTGAAGGACGGCGCCAGCGTGGCCGCCGGCGACGTGCTGATCGGCATCGCCTCCTCCGGCCCGCACTCCAACGGGTACTCGCTGGTGCGCCGCATCTACGACCGCGCCGGCCAACCCGCCGACCTGGAGCTGGAGGGCGGGGTCAAGCTGGTCGATGCGCTGATGGCCCCGACCCGCCTGTACGTCAAGCCGATCCTGGCGCTGCTGAAGGACCACGGCGCGGCCATCCACGGCATGGCCCACATCACCGGCGGCGGCCTCACCGAGAACATCATCCGCGTGGTGCCCGAGGGCCTGGGCCTGGACATCCAGGCCAACGCCTGGACCCTGCCGCCGGTGTTCCAGTGGCTGCAGAAGGAAGGCGCCGTGGCCGACAGCGAAATGTGGCGCACCTTCAACTGCGGCATCGGCTTCGTGCTGATCGTGGCCGCCGACCAGGTCGAGGCGGTGGCCGCAGCGGTCAGCGCACAGGGCCTGGAGCACTGGACCATCGGCGCGGTCACCGTCGCCGACGGTGCCGAGCGCGTCAAGATCGGTTGATCACGCCCATGGAGCCCCGCATGGATGCCACTGCTCCACCGCCGCTGCCGACCCGCGGGCCAGCGGGATCGCCGCGCGGCGGCCAGGACGACGCCGCGCAGCTGCAGCTGTTGTCGGTGCTGCACTACGTGATGGCCGGGTTCACCGCGCTGTTTTCGCTGTTCCCGGTGATCTACCTGGTGCTCGGCATCGCGGTGCTCAGCGGGGCCATGCCGGTGGACAGCAGCACGGCGTCGTCGCCGGGCGAGGTCCAGCTGATGGGCTGGGTGTTCACCGGCCTGGGCACGGTGTTCTTCCTGGGCATGCTCGCCACGGCCGGCCTGGTGGGCTACGCCGGGCGCTGCCTGGCGCGTGAGCAGCGCCACACGCTGTGCATGGTCGCCGCCGGGGTCTGCTGCATGTTCATGCCGCTGGGCACCATCCTCGGCGTGTTCACCCTGGTCACCCTGACCCGCACGTCGGTGCGTGAGCGCTTCGCGCACGGCGCCGCCCTGCCCCCTTCCACGCACTGACCTTCCGGCTGACGCGCATGAACCACCGTGGCCGCAGTGCCCGTTCGTTTTCGATGGCCAAGAAGGTCGCGCTTGCCGGTGTGCTGGCCATCTTCGCGGCCAGCTGGATCCAGCCACTGTGGCCGCTGGAGCAGACCCTGCACAGCTCGCTGACCGTGATCGGTCTGGTGGCGCTGTGGTGGGTGGACCGCCGCTGGGGGCTGGGCAACGGCGCGTTCGCCGCGATCTGCGGCTTCATCGCCATCCACTGCATCGCCGCGCGCTGGCTGTATTCCAACGTGCCCTACGACGCGTGGCTGCAGGCCGCGCTGCACTGGTCGCCGAACGCCGCCTTCGGCTGGCAGCGCAACCACTTCGACCGGCTCATCCATTTCCTGTACGGCGTCTGCTTCACCCCGGCGCTGCTGCAACTGGCGCGCCACGCGTGGCCGGCGCTGCGCATCGGCCAGGCCTTCACCCTGGCAGTGATGGTGGTGATGTGCTCCAGCCTGGCCTACGAATGGCTGGAATGGGGCATCGCGCTGCTGCTGTCGCCCGAAGCGGCCGAGGCCTACAACGGCCAGCAGGGCGACATGTGGGACGCGCACGCCGACATGCTGCTGGCTACGCTGGGCAGCCTGCTGGTCTGGCCGATGGCCCAGCGGAGCACGCTGCGATGAGCGCGCCGGCACGCCTGGCGGTGCTCGCCTCGGGCCGCGGCAGCAACCTGCAGGCGATCACGAAGGCCATCGCGGCCGGCCAGCTGGACGCACAGGTGGTGGCGGTGCTGTCGGACAAGCCCGACGCGCCGGCCCTGCAGCAGGTGGCAGCCGAACAGCGCTGGGCGCGCTCGCCGAAGGACTTCGCCGACCGTGCGGCTTTCGATACCGCACTGGGCGACGCACTGGGCGGGTTCGCCCCGGACTGGGTGGTCTGCGCCGGTTACATGCGCATCCTGGGCCAGGCCTTTGTGGAACGCTTCGACGGCCGGCTGGTCAACATCCACCCATCGCTGCTGCCGCTGTACAAGGGCCTGCACACGCACGCCCGCGCACTGGAGGCCGGTGACGCCGAGCATGGCGCCAGCGTGCATTTCGTGGTGCCCGAACTGGATGCGGGCACCGTGCTGGCGCAGGCGCGGGTGCCGGTGCTGGCCGACGACACCCCGGAGACGCTGGCCCAGCGGGTGTTGGCGGTGGAGCACCCGCTGCTGATCGCCAGCCTGCAGTGGCTGGTGTCTGGCCGCGTGGCTGAACGCGAGGGACGGCTTCACCTCGACGGTCACCCCCTGTTTAGCCCCTTGCGCCTAGATTCCGCCGGTAAGCTGAACAGGTGAGCGGCGCGCACACGCGCTGCTGATCCGGACGCTGGCATCCTCCCTCTTCCCCCTTTTCCGTGCCCGCATGAACACCTCCCTGTCCAAGCCAGTGCTGCTGATTGCATCCCTGCTGTGCACCGTGGCGATCGCGCAGGCGCAGGAACCGCCTGCGGCCGCGCCAGCGCAGGCGACCCCGCCGCTGCCGGTGCCGGCGATCAGCTGGGAAGCGCCGCCGCTGGAGCCGTTCACCGCCACCTACCAGGCCTTGTACAAGGGCAAGGAGGCGGGCGACGCCATCATGAAGGTGACCCACACCGGCGGCGCGCAGTGGCGGGTGGACATGCAGGTGGTGGGCCGGCGCGGCTTTGCCAGCGTGCTTGGCCTGAACCTGGAACAGAGCACCGTGTTCGAGAAGCAGGGCGAGGTCTACGTGCCGATCAGCCAGGCCACGGTGCGCAAGGGCCTGTTCCTGGGCAAGAAGGTCAGTGGCACCTACAACTGGCAGGCCGGTACCGCGCAGTGGCTGGGCGACCTGAAGAAGGAACGCACCCAGCCGATTCCGCTGCAGCCGGGCGACCAGAGCGCCCTGCTGATCAACCTGGCGATCATGCGCGACGCCCGCCCCGGCGGGCAGATGCACTACCGCTATGTCGACGTGGGCCGGGTACGCCAGCACGACTACCAGGCCGCGCCGGACACCGAGAACGTGCAGGTCGGCGACCTGTCCTACAACGCGCTGCGGGTCCACCGGACCAACGGCGGCAATGACGAAACCATCCTCTGGATCGCCAACGGTGTCCCCACGCCGGTGCGCATCCTGCAACGCGAAGATGGGGAAGATCGGATCGATCTTCGCCTGATCGAATACCAAGGAGTCTGAGCAATGAACCTGATGAACCGCCCGCTGACCTGGATCGCCGCTGGCGCACTGGCCGTGGTGAGCCTGCCGGCCATGGCGCTGCAGCCGTTCAAGGCCGATTACCAGGCCAGCTACATGGGCATGCAGGCCAACGGCACCATGACGCTGGCCAGTGAAGGCAGCAACAAGTGGCGCTACAGCCTGAACGTGAAGAACCAGCTGGCCGATCTCAGCCAGAGCACCGTGTTCGAGGAGGCCAACGGCCGCCTGCGCCCGCTCAGCAGCAACGACCGTTCGGTGCTGCTGGTGAAGAAGCGCAACGTGGATGCCAACTACAACTGGTCCAGCAACCAGGCCACCTGGACCGGCGATGTGAAAGCCGACCGCCGTGGCCCGGTGGCGCTGAAGCCCGGTGACATGGATGCACTGCTGATCAACCTGGCGATCGCGCGCGACCTGGCCGCCGGCAAGCCGCTGACCTACCGCATGGTCGACGAAGGCCGGATCAAGCCGATGAGCTACAAGGTGGTCGGGCAGGAAAAGATCACCGTCGGCGGCAAGTCGTACGACGCCACGAAGGTGTCGCGCACCGACGGCAACAAGGAACTGATCGCCTGGATCGTCAAGGAATTCCCGGTTCCGGCCCGCCTGCTGCAGCGTGAGAGCGGCAAGGACGCGCTGGACCTGACCATCAAAGGGATGAACTAAGGCAGGCGCACCGGCCAACGGTCGGTGCCTGCCGATTGCGGCGTGTCGCCATGGCGGCATGGCGCCGGATGGAAAAAAGCCCGCTTGCGCGGGCTTTTTTCATTCCTTTTTGGCCTCGTCGCCAAACACCGTCTTGCAGTCCACGCGGATCTGCTCGCCGTTGCTGCGCCAGTAGAAGGTGCGGCAATGCCGGTTGCCTTCCTGCTGGTTGTTCACGCCCACCGCATAGAGCGCCTGCAGCACTTCGGTGCGGCTGACAGTACCGTCGCCGTTCCAGTCCATGTCCTGCTGCTCGATGCCCTGGGTAATGGCGATGTTGGCGTACCAGGCGTAGCCCAGCCACGCCAGCACCACCAGGATCAGCACCAGCAGCGCCTTGCGGCGGCGGGTGAACGAGCCGCGCAGGATCATGCGGTCACGCGCCGGATGGTCGCGCCCAGCGAAGACAGCTTCTCTTCGATGTTCTCGTAGCCACGGTCCAGGTGGTAGATGCGGTCGATGGTGGTGTCACCTTCGGCCATCAGCCCGGCCAGGATCAGCGACGCCGAGGCGCGCAGGTCGGTGGCCATCACCGGCGCACCGCTCAGGTGTTCGGCACCGCGCACGATCGCGGTGTGGCCTTCCACCTGGATGTCCGCGCCCAGGCGCAGCAGCTCGTTGACGTGCATGAAGCGGTTTTCGAAGATCGTTTCATTGATCACGCCCACGCCATCGGCCACGCAGTTGAGCGCCATGAACTGCGCCTGCATGTCGGTCGGGAACGCCGGGTACGGCGCGGTGGTCAGGTTGACCGCGCGCGGGCGCTTGCCGTCCATGTCCAGGGTGATGCTGTCTTCGGTGGTCTCGATCTTCGCGCCGGCTTCCACCAGCTTGGACAGCACCGCGTCCATGGTGTTGGGACGGGCGCGGTTGACCGTGACCTTGCCACCGGTCATCGCCGCGGCCACCAGGAAGGTGCCGGTTTCGATGCGGTCGGGCAGTACTTCATGACGGCCGCCGGACAGCTTCTCCACGCCCTCGATCACCAGGCGGGCGGTGCCCAGGCCTTCGATCTTCGCGCCGAGTGCGATCAGGCAGTGCGCCAGGTCGGTGACTTCCGGTTCCATCGCCGCGTTGTCCAGCACGGTGGTGCCTTCAGCCAGCACGGCCGCCATCAGCACGTTCTCGGTGCCGGTGACACTGACCATGTCGAAGGTGAAGTGCGCGCCCTTCAGGCGATTGGCCACGTGGGCCTTGATGAAGCCGTTTTCGACCGTGATTTCCGCACCCAGCGCCTGCAGGCCCTTGATGTGCTGGTCGACCGGACGCGAGCCGATGGCACAGCCGCCGGGCAGCGACACTTCCGCCGCACCGAAGCGGGCCAGCAGCGGGCCGAGCACCAGGATCGAGGCGCGCATGGTCTTGACCAGCTCGTACGGGGCCACATGCTGGTTCACCGAGCGCGGGTCGACCACGATCGCGCTGCCGCGCGACAGCGTGCCCTGGTCGATGGTGACCTTGGCCCCCAGTTCGCCGAGCAGCTTCACCGTGGTGACCACGTCGTGCAGGTGCGGCACGTTGGTGATCTCCACCGGCGCATCGGCCAGCAGGGTGGCGCACAGGATGGGGAGGACGGCGTTCTTGGCGCCGGAAATGTTCACTTCACCGTGCAGCGGCTTGCCGCCGGTCACTACGATCTTGGCCATGGAATCTACTTGAATTGAGGTAGAGCCGACCGTTGGTCGGCTGATCTAATCGGTCGGCGGATCTGATCGGTCGGCGGACTAACCCGCTTCGGCCGGGGTCACCGTCTTCAGCGCCAGCGCGTGGATCGCCCCGCCCATCAGGTCGCCCAGGGTGGCATAGACCATGCGGTGGCGCGCCAGCGGCAGCTTGCCGGCGAAGGCGTCGCAGACCACGGTGGCCTCGAAGTGCACGCCATCGTCGCCCTGCACGTCCGCGCGGGCGCCGGGCAGGCCGGTTTCGATCAGATTGCGGATGGTGTCGGCGTCCAACGGGCTTTCCTAATAAAATGAGCGCTCATTCTACTCTTCCGCGTGGCGCCCGCATGGCTGTATCGCCCCTGCTCCCCCATCCGGCCGACCCTGCGGCACTGGTCGCCAGCGGCCGCCGAGTGTTCCAGATCGAGGCCGACGCCCTGGCCGCCGTGGCCGACCGGCTTGGCGATGCGTTCAGCCAGGCCTGCCAGCTGGTCCTGCACGGCAAGGGCCGGGTAGTGGCCACCGGCATGGGCAAGTCCGGCCACGTGGCGCGCAAGATTGCCGCCACCCTGGCCTCCACCGGCACCCCGGCCTTCTATGTGCATCCCGGCGAGGCCGGTCACGGCGACCTGGGCATGATCACCGAAGACGACGTGGTGCTGGCCCTGTCCTACTCGGGCGAGTCCGACGAACTGCTGATGCTGCTGCCGGTGCTCAAGCGCCAGGGCAACCGGCTGATCGCCATGACCGGCCGGCCGCAGTCCAGCCTGGCGCAGGCCGCCGACGTCCACCTGGACGTCAGCGTGCCGGCCGAGGCCTGCCCGCTGGCGCTGGCCCCCACCTCCAGCACCACCGCCTCGCTGGCGATGGGCGATGCGCTGGCCGTGGCCCTGCTGGACGCGCGCGGCTTCACCGCCGACGACTTCGCCCGCTCGCACCCGGCCGGCAGCCTGGGCCGCCGCCTGCTGCTGCACATCACCGATGTGATGCACAGCGGCGAGGAGCTGCCGCAGGTGGACGCCGACGCCAGCCTCAGCGAGGCGCTGCTGGAAATGAGCCGCAAGCGGCTGGGCATGACCGCCGTGGTGGATGCCGACCAGCGCCTGATCGGCCTGTTCACCGACGGCGACCTGCGCCGCGCGCTGGATACCGAACTGGATGTGCGCAGCGCGAAGATCGCCGAGGTGATGACCCGCAACCCGCGCACCATCGGTGCCGACCAGCTGGCCGCGGAGGCCGCCCGGCTCATGGAAACCCACAAGATCACCGGCCTGATGGTGGTCGATGGCCAGGGAAAGCTGGTCGGCGCGCTCAATATTCATGACCTGTTGCGGGCGCGGGTGGTTTAAACCACAGTTGCCTTCCTCCATTCAGCCACGACCTGCCCCCTGCCGATGCCCTATTCCCCGCTGCCCGGTTTCCCGTCCCACCTGCATGCCGTTGCCGGCCGCATCCGGCTGGCCTGTTTCGACGTGGACGGCACGCTCACCGATGGTCGGCTTTACTACGACCGTGAGGGCAACGAGAGCAAGGCGTATTACGTGCAGGACGGACTTGGCCTGAAACTGCTGCAGCAACACGGCATCCACCCGGTGCTGATCACCGCGCGCAACAGCCTGTCGGCACAGAAGCGTGGCGCCGACCTGGGCATCGACACCCAGATCGCGGTGGGCGACAAGCTGGCCAGCGTCCGCGCGCTGTGCGACACCCACGGCATCGGCCTGGACCAGGTGGCCTTCATGGGCGACGACCTGCCCGACCTCGCCCCGCTGTGCGCGGTGGGCCTGGCGGTGGCACCGGCCAATGCACATCCCTGGATTGCCGAGCGCGTGCACTGGCAGACCCGCAGCGATGGCGGTCGCGGCGCAGCGCGCGAGCTGTGCGACGTGCTGCTGGCCGCACAGGGCCACGTGGACGCGGTACTGGCGAGGTTCGGCGCATGAACTGGCGTACCGTCCTGGGGGGCCTGCTGCTGGTGGCTGCCGTGCTCAGCGGCTGGTCGCTGCTGCGCCACCGCGACAAGCCGGCCGCGCAGGTCACCGACGACGGCAGCAAGGATTACGTGCTGCACGACTTCCAGATCATCGCGCTGGATGAGCAGGGCAAGGAATCCACGACCCTGCGCGCGCCGCTGCTGGAACGGTCGCGCAACGACGAAACGATGAGCATCACCACCCCGCTGTTCCTGCTGCCCGACCAGGACGGCAACCACTGGGAACTGCGCAGCGACACCGGCTGGGTGAGCGCCAAGGGCGACCAGCTCAAGCTCACCGGCAACGTGAGCGGCGACAGCCCCAAGGTGGCCAGCGTGCCGCCGACCACCTTCCGTACCGACCACCTGGATGTGTTCCCCAAGGAAAACCGCGCAAAGACCGATGCGCTGGTGACCATGACCCGGCCGGGCATGACCCAGTCCGGCGTGGGGTTCGAGCTGGATTCCAAGAACAAGACCTATCATTTCCTGAGCCAGTCCAAGGGCCGCTACACGCCCCAACGCTGAGCCGGTGCAGCGCAGGCGACGTCCCCTGGACCGGCGCCGCTGCACCGCAGCCCCACCCGCCGGCCAGGCGCCTGCCTGGCCAACGCCCCTTTTACCGTGACCTCCCCGGCCACGCCCCTTCTCCGGCAGGACAGACTCCCTTCATGAAGATCCTATTTGCAGCCGCCTGCGCGATCAGTCTTCTGGTCCCCACCTTCGCCGCCAGTGCGAAGTCCACCGACCGCAACCAGGACATGACCATCGACGCCGGCGCCCAGTCGGGCACCCTGGTCGGCGATGGCAAGACCACCCTGTCCCAGGGCGTGGTGATCACCCAGGGCACGCTGGACCTGCGTTCGTCCGACGCCGAGATCTACATGAAGGACGGCGAGGCGGTGCGCGCGGTGTTCACCGGCAAGCAGGCCAAGCTCAAGCAGCAGCTCGATGACGGCAGCTGGATGGACGCCAGCGCCGACCGCATCGACTACGACATCAAGGCCGAGGTGCTGACCATGACCGGCAACTACCACGTCAAGAGCGCGCGTGGCACCAACGCCGGCCAGAAGATGACCTACAACACCCGCACCGGCGAAATGAACAGCGGCGGCGACGGTACCCGCGTGCGCACCGTGATTCCGCCCAAGAACAAGACCGCTGCCCCCGCCGCGGCCACTCCGGCCACCAAGACCACCGTCCCCACTGCCGGGAGCAAGAAGTAATGCTCGTCGCCAAAGGCCTGCGCAAGCGCTACAAGCAGCGCGAAGTGGTCAAGGACTTCGGTCTGACCCTGGAAGCCGGTGAAGTGGTGGGCCTGCTGGGCCCCAACGGTGCCGGCAAGACCACCTGCTTCTACATGATCGTCGGCCTGGTCGAAACCGACGCCGGCAGCATCGTGCTGGACGGAAAGGACATCACCGGCGACCCGATGTACACCCGGGCCAAGCAGGGCGTGGGTTACCTGCCGCAGGAACCGTCCGTGTTCCGCAAGCTGACCGTGGCCGACAACATCCGGCTGGTGCTGGAGCTGCGCGAGGACCTGGACAAGGCCGGCCGCGAGGCCGAGCTGAATTCGCTGCTGGACGAGCTGCAGATCGGCCACGTGGCCGACCAGCTGGGCGCCAGCCTGTCCGGCGGTGAGCGCCGTCGCTGCGAGATCGCCCGCGCGCTGGCCGCCCGGCCGCGCCTGATCCTGCTCGATGAACCCTTCGCCGGCGTTGACCCGATCTCGGTCGGCGAGATCCAGCGCATCGTCACCCACCTCAAGCAGCGCGGCATCGGGGTACTGATCACCGACCACAATGTGCGGGAAACCTTGGGAATCTGCGACCGCGCGTATATCCTCAACGAAGGCAGCGTACTGGCGCAGGGGGCACCAGAGGCGATTCTGGCCAACGCCGATGTCCGTCGCGTCTACCTTGGAGAGACCTTCAAGCTCTGACGCCCGGCCGCTGCGGCGCCTTCCCTTCGTTCGGCACAGGCATGAAAGCACGGCTGCAGACATCGCTGGGACAACAACTGGTCATGACGCCGCAGCTGCGTCA
>NZ_QAIW01000445.1:22987-25755 GCF_003061285.1 Stenotrophomonas sp. HMWF003
GTTCGACGATGACGACAACGGCAGCGCCGCCGAGCGCGTGGCCGACACCGACAGCCTGGTCGACCACCTGCTCTGGCAGCTGCACCTGTCGCACCTGTCCACCCGCGACCGCAGCATCGGCGCGGCACTGATCGACGCGTTCGAGGACGATGGCTACCTGCGCGAGCCGTTGTCGGCCATCGCCGAGACCCTGCTGCCGGCCATTCATGCCGATGACGCCGAGATCCTCACGGTGCTGCACCAGATCCAGCGCTTCGACCCGATCGGGGTGGGCGCGCGCACGCTGGGGGAATGCCTGCGGCTGCAGCTGGACGTACTGTGCCCCGACACCCCCGGCCTGGCCCTGGCCCGGCGCATCGCCGACGGCCCGCTGGAACGCCTGCCGCGCAGTGGCGTGGCCGGGCTGGCGCACGAACTGCGTGAACCGCTGGCCGAGGTGGACGTGGCCGTGCAGCTGCTGCGCACGCTGGACCCGCGCCCGGGCGCCCAGATCGGCGAACTGGCCCACGACAGCTACGTGGTGCCCGACTGCGTGGTCTGGCGCCAGAACGGGGTCTGGCGCGCCGCGCTGGCCGGCCATGCCGGGCCCAAGGTGGTCATCCACCGCGGCTACGAACAGATGATCCGCCGCTGCGGCGAGGCCGACGCCGGCTACCTGCGCGCGCACCTGCAGGAAGCGCGCTGGCTGCTCAAGGGCCTGGAGGCACGCGGGGAAACCCTGCTGCGGGTGATGCGCAGCCTGCTGCAGCAGCAGGCCGCGTTCCTGGAGTTCGGCGAACAGGCGCTGCGCCCGCTCACCCTGCGCGAGGTGGCGGCCGAACTGGGCCTGCACGAATCGACCATTTCCCGGGCGATCGCGCGCAAGTACGTGCGCACCCCGCGCGGCACCCTGGCGCTGCGCAGCTTCTTCGCCTCGGGCATCGACACCGACAGTGGCGGTGAAGCGTCCAGCACCGCCATCCAGGCGATGATCCGGCGCCTGATCGACGACGAGAACCCGCGCAAGCCGCTTTCTGACGCCAAGCTGGCTGACCTGCTCAAGACCTCGGGAATACCGGTAGCGCGCCGCACCGTGGCGAAGTATCGTGAGGCCATGAACATTTCCGCCTCGCACGAAAGGGTACGAATCGCCTGACGCACCGCGCCCGGCGGAAAGGTTCATTGGCTCATCCGAACAAAGGAGAAACCCGATGCGCATCGAGACGTTTGGCAAAGACGTAGAAGTCACCCCGGCCCTGCACGAGTACGTGGAAACCAAGCTGCAGCGCCTGGGCAAGCACTTCGACCAGCACTGCGAGGTGCGGGTCACCCTGGAGCTGCGCAAGAACGAACACCACGTCGATGCCAGTGCCAACGTCCCCGGCCAGACCCTGCACGCCGAGGCTGGCGGTCAGACCATGTATGCCGCGATCGATATCCTGGCCGACAAGCTCGACCGCCTTGTGATCAAGCACAAGGAGAAAAAACAGCAGCACGCGCCGCTGCCAGTGGGCGACAATGACGACTGACGTCCTCGTTCTTCCCCTGACATGCCCTTGACTGATCTCCTGGCGGCCGTGCGCACGCAAGTGTTGCCGGCCGCCGATCGCGACAGCGTCCTGCATGCCGCCGCCCGGCTGCTGGCCTGCCGCGAAGCCAATGCCGACCTTATCTACCAGAACCTGTGCCAGCGCGAGCAGCTGGGCAGTACGGCGATCGGCCACGGCATCGCCATTCCACACGGCCGCGCGCCGCTGCTGGAGCGCCCACGCGGTGCCCTGCTGCGACTGGAAAGCCCGGTGGAGTTCGGCGGCGATGAACCGGTCGACCTGGTGTTCGCCATTGCCGTCCCGGCCCATTACACCCATCAACACCTGATGCTGCTGTCAGAGCTGGCCGAGTTGTTCTCCGAGCCGGACATCCGCCAGGCGCTGCGCGAAGCGCGCGACGGCGAGGCACTGCGCCAGGTCATCGAATTTCCCCCGCCGGCGAGTGCCGCATGAATACCAGCATCACCGCGCGTGAGCTGTTCGAACAGCAGCGCGACCGCCTGGCCCTGCGCTGGGTGGCCGGGCAGCAGGGCGAGCGCCGCGAACTGGAAGCGGGCAACACCGTCTCGCGGCGGCCGTCACTGGCCGGCTACCTCAACGCGATCTACCCCAACAAGGTGCAGATCCTGGGCACCGAGGAGCTGTCCTGGCTGGACTCGCTGGACTCGCGCCAGCGCTGGGAAACCATCGAGCGGATCATGCATTCGCACCCGCTGGCGCTGGTGATCACCCGCAACCAGGCGTGCCCGGAAGACCTGCGCGCGGCGGCCGACGAATCGCAGACCCCGCTGTGGATCTCGCCCAAGCGCGGCCACGAACTGCTCAACCACCTGTCCTACCACCTGGCGCGCACGCTGGCGCCGCGGGTGATCCTGCATGGCGTGTTCATGGAGATCTACTCCATTGGCGTGCTGATCACCGGTGAAGCGGGGTCGGGCAAGAGCGAACTGGCGCTGGAGCTGCTCAGCCGCGGGCACCGGCTGGTGGCCGACGACGCCCCGGAATTCACCCAGATCGCCCCGGACGTGCTCGACGGCACCTGCCCGGAACTGCTGCAGGACCTGCTGGAAGTGCGCGGCCTGGGCGTGCTCAACGTGCGCGAGATGTTCGGTGACACCGCTGTAAAGAAGAACAAGTACCTTCGGCTGATCGTGCACCTGACCAAGCCCATGACCGAGCCCACCCCGCATGGTTACGAGCGCCTGACCGGCGATTCCGGCACCCGCCACGTGCTGGACC
>NZ_QAIW01000446.1:0-2987 GCF_003061285.1 Stenotrophomonas sp. HMWF003
GTGGCGGACGATCCGGCGGCACACAGGGCCAGCAGGCTGGCCAAAGCGAAGGAGGGCGATCGCGGGGGCATCGAACATCGCACGGCGGGGGATGCGACCGTTAACGGCCGTGATCGCAGCCGCTTGAGTAGATGTGCCGACTAGTTCAATAGGTGATGGTGACGGTGATCACGTCGTTATAGCTGCCCTGGGCGGGAACCGCGCCCGTGGTGGGCGGGGCCCGCCCGTACACCGTGAGCGTCTGCGCCGCGCCGTTGCCGGTACCGGACCGGGTGTCGATGTTGAGGGTGTTGCCCCAGCGCTGCGAGCGTGCCGGGTCGCGGTACAGCTCGTAGGGGATGTAGTAGACGCTGCTGTCCGGTGCGGTGAAACGCATGCGCCGGGTGGTGCCCTGCGCGCTCAGCCCGTTGTCCAGGCCGATGCTGTAGGCGGTGCGGTTGATGCAGGTCAGGCCGATGGTGGAGGTGCGGTCCAGGTTGGC
Source organism: Stenotrophomonas sp. HMWF003 (assembly GCF_003061285.1). Classification (NCBI taxonomy): domain Bacteria; kingdom Pseudomonadati; phylum Pseudomonadota; class Gammaproteobacteria; order Lysobacterales; family Lysobacteraceae; genus Stenotrophomonas; species Stenotrophomonas sp. HMWF003. The sequence goes on from NZ_QAIW01000446.1 coordinate 482, forward strand.
GGTGATCGCGCCGGCATTGCTGCCGAAATCCATGTCGGTGGTGATGTAGGTGCTGCATTGGGGCAGCACATTGGCGCTGACCGTGAACGGGAAGGCGCTGTCGGCGGTCTTGTGGCCGCTGACGCCGCTGGCCGTGGTGCACAGCGCCGGCGGCTGCGCGGTGCCGATGATGCTCTCGTTGTAGGCGTATTCCAGGCTCACGTTGGCCGCGGTGAAATTGCTCGCGAAGCTGCCGGCCGACAGCACCTGCGCGGCCGGCACCTGCCCGTACAGCGTGATTGTCTGGGCGCCGCTGCCGCCGGTGAGCAAGGGAACGGCGTAACTGAGGGTGACCACCGCGGCGGGCGGCGTCCCACCCGGCACCGTGCCCCACACGGTGGTGCGCCCCGCATTGGTATACAGCTGGAAGGCCATCGGGTCGGCGCTGGCGTTGGTCATGCTGCGGGTCGGCAGCAGGGTGCTGCCAGTGCTGCCGGTGCCGATCTTCAGGCAGGCGCGCACGCTGGCGCTGCCGAGGATGCTCAGCGCGGCGGTGGTGCAGGTGATGGTGAAGCTGGTCATGGCGTTGGTCGCGGTGGCCGCGCCATTGGTGACGGTGCCGAACGCCAGTGCGGTGGGCGCGGTGGCGGTGCAGGTGGTATCGGCGCGCGCCGGGGCGACAAGGCAGGCCAGTGCCAGTCCCAGCAGCAGGGCGATCAACCGCACGGTGTTCATCGCGCCGGTACCGGCAGGCAGCGCAGCGGGCCGATCCGCGTGGTGCCGGGCGAGGTGGGGGCCACCACCGGGGCCAGCCGCACGCTGCAGCGGCCGTCGGGCAGCTGCACCTGCAGGTCGGCCGGCAACGCCACGTCTTCCAGGTAGGTTTCGCCGTCGTAGCCCACCGTGGCGGTACGCCCGCCGGGCAGCATCACGGTGCTGCCCACCGGCAGCGGCACGCCGGCAGCGTCCTGCAGCAGCACGCTCCAGGCCAGGGTGCGGCGCAGGCCGAAGTCCACGCCCAGCCCGGCGCTCTGGCGCGGGGTGACCCAGGCGTCCACGCGGTCGGCGCGCATGTCCGCGGGCAGGTCCAGGGTGTCGATCGAGAGCCGGTTGCGCTGCCAGGACAGCAGCGAGGTCACCAGCAGCAGGCCGTTGCGGTCGGTGCTGCCGATCAGGCGGTTTTCCAGCCGCACCGGGATGCCGGGATGGCCGTCGGTGGAGACCAGCGCGAACGCATCGGACACTTCGCGCGCCGCGAACAGGTGCCCGCCCATCCACACCAGGCTGCCACTGGCGCTGGCATAGCCGTAGTCGAAATCGCCCTGCCGCGAGTAGCCCAGCGCGTAACGGCCCACCCGGTTGAGCCAGCCCAGCTCGGCCAGCCCGCCGGCGCCGTCGTCGCCACCGCGTGCCTGCACGCGCCAGCCAACCCCGCCCTGGCTGCCATCGCCCGGCACCGGTTGGGACAGATCGGCCACGTAGGTCATGCGCTCGCCGTTGCGCTGCGCCGACACGCTGCTCTGGCGGTTGCGACCCAGCGCGGCCGACACCGACAGGTAGGCGCTGCGGTCGTCGCTGTCGGACAGGTTCTGGTTGAACGACAGGTAGGCCGACCAGCGTTCGCCGAAGCTGCGCGACCAGAACAGGCTGGCGTAACGGTTGTCATCGCCGTCGGGATAGCGCAACCGCAGGTAGCTGGCGCTGAGCGAGCCGGCGCGCTCCAGGTTGATGCCCACGGTGGCCTGTTCGCTGATGTCCGGCGGCAGTGTGTTCTGCAGCGCGCCCAGGTCGCGGTAGTCGCCATGGCTGCGCCGGGTGAGCAGGTTGAGGTTGAAGTGCCGGTTGTTCCAGCTGTACCCCAGCGAGTACTGGCCGCCCTGCAGGCCATCCATGCGGCTGTGCGCGTAGGCGGCGTTGAGCACCCCGGCGCCGCCGAGCAGCCACCAGCCACCGGCACCGCCATTGAGCACTCCGCCGCCGCCTTCCAGATGCGCCTCGGCGGTGAAGCTGTCGCTGGCACCGTGGCGCCAGGTCGCGCTGCCGATCACCGGCGATTCGTAGCCGAACGAGCGGATGCCGTAGTCGCGGCGCATCCGGCCCACACCCGCCGACCAGTCCGACAACCCCTTGGCCAGTAGCTGCTGGGCGCCGTAGAACGCGAAGTCCAGGGTCTGCATGCGGCCGAACGCGTCGGTGATGACCACCTGGGCGTTGCCGGTGCCGCTGATGCCCGGTTGCGCGGCCAGCTGGAACGGGCCGACCGGGACCTCGCCGTTGTACTGGCGCAGGCCGTCCACATACAGCTCCACATTGGAGGGCACCACTGCCTCGCCGAGGAAGGTCGGGGTGGGGGTCAGCACGCGATAGGGTTGCAGGCCGTAGTTGCGTCCGACCTGTACGCCGCCCACGCGCACCGGTCGGCTCCAGTCGACGAAGCCGCTGTAGAAGTCGCCCACGGTCAGGGTGACGGCCGTATCGGGGAAATCCAGTCGCCATGCGGTATCCAGGCGCACGCTTTCCCCCCGCC
>NZ_QAIW01000446.1:3025-3217 GCF_003061285.1 Stenotrophomonas sp. HMWF003
TCCTCCGGATCCTGGTAGGTGCGCAGCAGCGCACTGGATTCGAACACGCCGCGCCCGAGCCCGAACAGGCGCAGTTCGGTGGTCAGGGCGAGGTTGCCGCCGCCTTCGGTGTGGCTGCCGTACACGTCGTAGTTGAGCAGCGCGCCGGGGGATGCCGCCGCTGCCGGTGCGGTGTCGGCCGGGCGCTCCAGC
>NZ_QAIW01000446.1:3345-3552 GCF_003061285.1 Stenotrophomonas sp. HMWF003
CCACGCCGCTGAGCAGGTCCAGCGCCACCGGTTCGTCGCCCCGGGCCGAAAAACCCAGTTGGCGCAGCGTCGCGGGCGAGGCCATCAACCGGCCCTGCAGTTCGGTGAAGGGCAGCAGCCCGCGCGGGGCCTGGTTGAGGGTCACCTCCAGGTACAGCGTCTGCGCAGCGGTGAGCGGCGTGGGCGGCGGCAGCAGGGCCTCGCCGG
>NZ_QAIW01000446.1:3562-4310 GCF_003061285.1 Stenotrophomonas sp. HMWF003
CGCGCACGGTGCCAGCGTCGCGGTGAGCAGCATCCGCATGCAGGCCTCAGCGAGCCGCAGGCGCGACGGGCAGCGGCGTCTGGGCCGACTCGCCATTGATCTTCGCCGAGAACGTGGCGCCTGCCAGGCGGGCCGCTGGAACATCCAGCGGCCAGCGCATGGTCTGTCCGCCAAGCACATAGCCGAGCAGGCCGGGGTGCACGATCTGCGGGCGATCCGCACTGCCCAGGCCGATATCGGCCAGTTGCGCGTAGCTGTTGCCGCTGTTGTGCACCTCCAGGGCCGGGCGCCCGTCATCCAGCCGCAGCAGACGGGCCTGCAGCGCGTGCTTGAGCGGGGCGTCGCCGGCGGGCTGGATGAACACCGGCATCGAATAGCGCAGCACGAACTGCATGCCGGTGCCCTGCGGCACCGCGCTGGGCAGTTCGTCCACCACCACCCGGTAAGCGCGTTGCGCGGCGGGCGGGGCAGGGTCGCTGCGCACCACCCGGATCAGCTGCTGCTGGCCGGCGGCCAGCGATTGCATGGGCGGGCTGACCTGCAGTTCCGTGGTGGGCAGAAGCTGGTCCTGGCCGCTGTCCTGGCGCCACTCGAACACCCGCACCTGCACCTGGACTGGTGCGGTGCCGCTGTTGGTGAGCCACAGCGCGTCAGCGTTCTGACGCGGCGTGAGCTGCAATGACGTAGGGGCGACCTGCAGGCTTGCGGCGGTGGCGCTCCCCATCAGCAGCCACAGCCAGCCAAGGGC
>NZ_QAIW01000446.1:4320-6558 GCF_003061285.1 Stenotrophomonas sp. HMWF003
CGTTGTTGACGCTGGGGTTGGCGATCTGGCCGTAGACGTTCAACGTCTGCGCCAGGCCGGTGCCGATGCCGGCGGCCGTGTTGGTGCCGGTGGTGGCGCCCCACACGTTGGTGTGCGCGGCATCGCGGTAGAGCTGGTAGCCCACGAAATTGTTGGCGGTCACGCTGGCGTCGGTGTTCTTCATGCGCCGGGTGGTCACGTCATTGGCGGTGCCGGCGTTGGCGCCTGCATTGAGGGCCACGGTGTACGGGGTCAGTGCCGAGCACTGGGCGGTGATGGTGCCCTGCGCGTTGGACGGGGCGGTGGCGGTGGACAGGGCCGAGCCGAAGTCCACGTCGGTGGCGGCTGCGGCCGTGATCGTGCACGCCTTGGTGATGATGATCTTGACGTTGAAGGTGGTGGTATCGGCCGCCAGGGCGGGCGCGGCGAGGCTGGCAACGGCCAGGCTGAGTACGGTAGTGCGGAGAAATCGCATGGGCATGCTCCTTGGACAACGGTCCTTGCTGAACAACACGATGCTGCCGGACTTCTACTGCGTTCTTGTCCCGGTTATAGGTTCGGGTCTGTATGGGGGCCGTGAGATCCGGGGAAATCGATGGCCGTTTTCGGCATGGGGTCACGTTTTGCGAGGCAGATCACGCTGGTTCAGCTAGCTGACCAAGCCCCAGCCCCAATCCCGGCTGTCAGCGTTCCACCCGATCCCGTTCAGATTGGTCCCGGATCGGCGATAATGGGCACCATGAGCGTGAATCTGAAAACCCCCGAGGAAATCGAACTGATGCGCATCGCCGGCCGCCTGGCCAGCGAGGTGCTCGACATCGTCACCCCGTATGTAAAGCCCGGCGTGACGACCGAAGAGCTGGACCGCATCTGCCACGACCACATCATCAACGTGCAGAAGGCCACGCCGGCCAACGTCGGCTACCGTGGCTTCCCCAAGACGGTCTGCACGTCGGTCAACAACGTGATCTGCCATGGCATTCCCAGCGAAGCCAAGGTCCTGAAGGACGGCGACATCGTCAATATCGATGTCACCGTGATCAAGGATGGCTGGCACGGCGACACCAGCCGCATGTACTACGCCGGCACGCCGTCGACGATGGCCAAGCGCCTGGTCGACACCACCTACCAGGCCATGTGGGCCGGCATCCGTGCAGTCAAGCCGGGCGCCACCCTGGGCGACATCGGCCATGCCATCCAGACCCTGGCCGAAGGCGAGCGCTTCAGCGTGGTGCGCGAGTACTGCGGTCACGGTATCGGCAAGGTCTACCACGATGAGCCGCAGGTGGTGCATTACGGCCGCCCGGGCCAGGGCCTGGTGCTGCAGCCGGGCATGACCTTCACCATCGAACCGATGATCAACGAGGGCACCCGCTACAACAAGGTGCTGCCCGATGGCTGGACCGTGGTGACCAAGGACCGCAAATTGTCGGCACAGTGGGAGCACATGATCGCGGTCACCGAGACCGGCGTGGACGTGCTGACCCTCTCGCCCGGCGAATCGCAGGTCTGAGCATGTTGCCGGCGAGCCCGATGCTGGACGCGCCGGCAGCGTCCGTCACCGACCTGGACTGGTCGGCGCTGGCGCGGCAATCGCTGCAGCAGACCGACGCGCGGCTATACCGCCGCTTCGACCAGGGCGACAACATCGAGCGCCTGCTGGCGTTGCGCGCGCGTGCAGCCGACCACCTGATCAGGCTGGCCTGGCAGCGTTGCCTGCCGGCCGGCAGTGGCCTGGCGCTGTTTGCCGTGGGCGGGTACGGACGCGGCGAATTGTTCCCGCGCTCGGATATCGACCTGCTGGTGTTCGGCGAACCCACCCACCAGCGCCAGCACGAATCCAGCCTGGCGCGCCTGTTCGCGCTGCTCTGGGACTGCGGGCTGCCGGTCAGCCACGCGGTGCGCTCGGCCGCCGAGTGCATCGATGCCAGCGCCGACCAGACCGTGATGACCGCGCTGATCGAGTCGCGGCCGCTGCTGGCCGATGAGGCGGCACGCCTCGCGCTGAAGGCCGCGGTCAACACCGACGGCCTGTGGCCGCCGCGCGAATTCTTCCTGGCCAAGCGCGAGGAACTGCTGGCTCGCCACCAGCGCTTCGGCGACACCGCCGACAACCTGGAACCGGACATCAAGGACGGCCCGGGCGGGTTGCGCGACCTCAATACGCTGGGCTGGATGGCCCTGCGCGCGTTCGGCGTGCGCGACCTCGAAGCGCTGGTCGGGCTGGGCCACCTGGGC
>NZ_QAIW01000446.1:6568-8122 GCF_003061285.1 Stenotrophomonas sp. HMWF003
CGCGAACGCTGCGCGCTGGCGCGGCTGCGCTTCGGCCTGCACCTGGTGGCCAACCGCCCCGAAGAACGGCTGCGCTTCGATTACCAGAAAACCCTGGCCGCCCGCCTGGGCTTCGAGGACGACCTCGAAAGCCTGGCCGTGGAAAAAATGATGCAGGGCTTCTACCGCAGCGCCAGCGTGGTGCGGCGGATCAGCGACCGGCTGCTGCAGCGCTTCGAGGAACAGTTCGACGGCGAAGCGGTGCCCGAGCCGGTCAGCGTGGGCTTCTCGCTGCGCCGCGGCTATCTGGCCGCCAACGACGCACGCTGGCCGCAGGGCGACATCGAACAGGTGTTCGCGCTGTTTTCCAGCTGGGCCTACAACCCCGACGTGCGCGGCCTGCATTCGCTGACCGCGCGTGCGTTGGCCGAAGCGCTGCCGGAGCTGCCGGCCTACACCGATGCCAGCGTTGCGGCCCGCGAGCAGTTCATGGCGCTGCTGCGCAGCCCGCGCGCGGTCGACACGCTGGCACGCATGGCACGTCTCGGCGTGCTGGGCCAGTGGGTGCCGGCCTTCGCGCAGGTGTCCGGGCGCATGCAGTTCGATCTTTTCCACGTGTACACCGTGGACCAGCACACGCTGATGGTGCTGCGGAACATCGGCCTGTTCGCCAGCAGCCGCGCCGACGACCGCTTCTCGATCGCACACGAAGTATGGCCGCGCCTGCGCAAGCCGGAGCTGCTGCTGCTGGCCGGGCTGTTCCATGACATTGCCAAGGGGCGCGGTGGCGACCACTCCGAACTGGGCGCGGTGGATGCGCGCGCGTTCTGCCAGGCGCACGCGCTGAGCAGTTCGGACACCGAGCTGGTGGCGTGGCTGGTGGAACAGCACCTGCGCATGTCGGTGACCGCGCAGAAGCAGGACATCTCCGACCCGGAGGTGATCCACCGCTTCGCCACGCTGGTGGGCAGCCGCGACCGCCTGGACTACCTGTACCTGCTGACCTGCGCCGACATCGCCGGCACCAGCCCCAAACTGTGGAATGCGTGGAAGGACCGGCTGCTGGCGGACCTGTATTTCGCAGCACGGCGCGCGCTGCGCGACGGCCTGGAAAACCAGATGCCGGCCGCCGAGCGGGTTGCCGAAGCGCGCGATTCGGTGCGTGCGCTGGTGCGCGAGCGCGGGTATGACGACGCCACCATCGATCGCCAGTTCGCGGTGATGCCCGACGAAAGTTTCATCCGGCTGCGCCCGGAGCAGCTGGCCTGGCAGGCCGCCGCGCTGGTGCCGGTGAAGCCCGGCCAGACCTTGGTCAAGGTGCGCCGGATCACCCCGGACGACCATGCGCTGGAAGTGTTCGTGCAGTCGCCGGACCGCGATGGCCTGTTCGCCGCGATCGTGATGACGCTGGACCGCAAGGGCTACGGCATTCACCGTGCGCGCGTGCTGGATGGCCCGGTCGACACCATTTTCGATACCTTCGAAGTCACCCCGGCCGACAGCTTCGCCGACGGTGACGCGCCGCGCCTGGAAGCAGCGCTGCGCGATGCGCTGGCCGGCGACCTGACCCGCCTG
>NZ_QAIW01000446.1:8171-8521 GCF_003061285.1 Stenotrophomonas sp. HMWF003
CGCCGCGCATCGAGTTCCGCGACGGCAGCGACGGCAGCCCCGGCACCCGTTTCAGCCTGATCGCGCCCGACCGCCCCGGCCTGCTGGCCGACGTGGCGTTCGTGCTGCGCAACCAGCGGCTGCGCGTGCACGACGCGCGCATCGCCACCTTCGGCGAGCGCGCCGAAGACATGTTCGTGATCAGCGATGAGCACGACCACCCCCTCACCGAATCTGCCAGGCAGCAGCTGCACGACGCGATGCTCGCGTGCCTGGACCCCGATCGCAACGCCGGAGACCCCCACTGATGGCCACCAAGCCCGCCAAGAAGACTGCCGCCAAGACCGCGGCCGCCAAGAAGACTGCTGCCG